>JAUVKP010000119.1 GCA_030596185.1 Fidelibacterota bacterium
TAATATCTTCGGACGGAAAATAAAGAGGACACGCAAGTGGAACTTACAAAGATCTTTAGCTTCGATATGGCTCACCGTTTGAGCTTCCATAAGGGCAAATGCTGGAACCTGCATGGGCATACTTATAAATTGGAAGTAACAATCCAAGGTGATGAAGATGATAATGGCATGGTCATTGATTTTAATGATTTGAAGAGCATTATTATGGAACAGGTTGTTGATATACTGGATCATGCGACGGTGATCTACGAAAAAGATGATCTCCTGATGAAGAATTTCCCTATGGAATTGCATCATGTGATCTTTCCATATGAGCCCACCGCAGAAAATCTCTGTAAATGGTGTTCAGATCGTCTTGAAAATGCAGGATTAATGATAAAACAGGTTGCAATATGGGAAACGCCAAGCAGCAAAGCAGTTTATACAAAGTAAACGAAATATTTTACAGCTATCAAGCTGAAGGATTTTGGGCGGGTAAACCGGCCATATTTATACGCTTTGCGGAATGTAATTTACGATGTGATTTTTGTGATACCGAGTTCCTAACTGGTATTGATATGAGTGTTGCGGAGATCATGGCTAATATTAAAGATTATAAAACGAATTTTGTTGTTTTAACCGGTGGTGAACCGCTAATGAATGATACCACTGAACTTGTGGAAGCTCTTAAAGCTGAAGCTTATTATATTGCAGTTGAGACAAATGGTATGTATTTACTTAAGCATGATCTTTTTGATTGGATCACCTTATCTCCAAAAAATGATAAATTGAAGCTGAGAAAATGCAATGAACTAAAGATCCTGCTTGGAATAGATGAAATTCCGGAAACTTATGGAATTGAGTCTGAACATAAGTTTATTTCCCCCAAGAATCCGACTCATGATAAAGCAATCGGATCACACACAGCTGATTTCTTTTCCTCAAATATTGCTCAATATTGTTATCGATATGTTCTGAAACATCCTGAATGGCGTTTAACTTTTCAGACCCATAAGGCGATCGGGGTAAAATAATGCAAACAAGAAAGGCATTGGTACTTTTTTCCGGCGGACAAGATTCCAGCACCTGTATTTATTGGGCGCTGAAGGAATTTGCCGCGGTAGAAGCCGTGTTCTTTCATTATGAACAACGCCATCGTGTTGAATACGATAGCGTTAAGTACGTTACCGAAAAAGAAAATATCAAACTTCATGAATTGCATGTTTCCGCATTCAAAGAAATTGGCGGTACAGCCATGATCGATGATATTACGATTGAAACGGGTAAAAATGATCTGCCGAACACCTTTGTCCCCGGCAGAAATATCGTTTTTCTGACCTTTGCTGCTTCTTTGGCTTATAAAAGAGGTATTAAAAATATTATTATCGGTGTCAATGATGCCGATTATTCCGGATATCCCGATTGTCGCATAGATTTTATCTCGTCCATGCAAGATTCATTATCCAAAGGATTGGATTATGACCTTAATATTTCCGCACCCCTGCAATCTATGAGCAAGGCTGAAATATGGGCTCTCAGCGATCGTTTGGGTGTCATGAACGAGATCATTAAGCATTCTCACACTTGTTATGTCGGTGATCATTCTACTTTACATCCCTGGGGTTATGGCTGTGGCGAATGCCCGGCCTGTATCCTAAGAAAAAAGGGATTCGAAAACTTCCTACTACTAGACGAATAGCACGACTCTACCACAACGGAGTTTAAGCTAATGAATATCATTAATGATCGGATACAACCATTGAAAAAATTAGATAATAAACAAAATAAAAGGGAAAGCTATGTCCAAGAACATCCTCATCTTTGATACCACTCTTCGGGATGGTGAACAAAGTCCCGGTGCATCACTGACGGTAAAAGAAAAGATATTGATCGCCGAGCAGCTTTCCAAACTAGGTGTCGATGTGATCGAAGCAGGTTTCCCTATCGCATCGCCAGGTGATTTTGAAGCGGTTAAAAAGATCGCTCAAATGGTCGAAGGTCCCGTGATCTGCGGACTTGCACGTGCAGTTGACAAAGATATTGATTGCTGCTGGGAAGCTGTTAAGTATGCCAAAAAACCTCGTATTCATACATTTATCGCAACTTCAGCCATTCATCGAGATGAAAAACTGCGAAAAAGTAAAGAAGAGGTCATTGCTGATGCCGTTCATGCGGTGAAACGAGCAAAAAGCTATTGCGATGACGTGGAATTTTCACCCGAAGATGCAGGTCGCACTAGCTTGGAATATATGTGCGATGTTGTTCGCGCCGTGATCGAAGCCGGTGCAACCACGATCAATATCCCCGATACTGTCGGATATACTGAACCTGAAGAATTTGGAGATCGCATTAAAACACTTTTTGAAAAAGTGCCTGAAGCGCATAATGTTGTAATAAGTGTGCATTGCCATAATGATCTTGGAAATGCCGTTGCTAATTCTCTTGCAGCTGTAAAACAAGGTGCTTCTCAAGTGGAATGTTGTATAAATGGAATCGGTGAGCGAGCCGGAAATGCTTCGCTTGAAGAAGTGGTCATGAATCTTAAGACACGTAATGACTTTTTCGACGCAGATACACATATCAATACAAAAGAATTGTTCAAAACCAGTCGTTTAGTTTCTAATTTGACGGGTTTAAGCATTTCCAGAAATAAAGCTATTGTCGGGCTGAATGCATTTGCGCATGAAGCAGGCATTCATCAACATGGTGTACTTCAGAACAAAGCTACCTACGAGATCATGAATGCTGAAGATGTGGGTTGGTCAGGCGAGAACATTGTGATCGGTAAACATAGCGGTAAACATGCCATAGTTGCACTTCTTGAAGAAGAAGGTTATATCCTGGACTCAGAACAGACCCTACAGGTTACACAAAAAGTAAAAGATCTTGCCGATAAGAATAAATCAGTGGAACGTGACGATATTCTTGCCATTGCTATGGATATCCTTGGTCAGCTTTCTGATGTTGAACAGCGCATAAAACTTGAAGGATTCACCGTTACGACGGGTAATAGTATGATGCCGACCGCATCGGTAAAGCTCCGCATCAACGATGAAGAAAGAATTGGTACGGGAGTGGGAGATGGTCCCATTGACGCTTTAAGTAAAGCTGTTTGGAGCATTATTGATCCCTCAGTTAAACTTCTTGAATACAATCTTAAAGCCATTACAGGTGGAACGGATGCTTTGGCAGATGTTTCTATTAAACTGAAGGATGCCAATGGAAAAGTTTTTTCCGGTCGTGCCGTGCATGAAGATGTGATCCGCGCAGGTTTGCTGGCGATCATTTCAGGTCTGAACAGATATATGAACGCTTACAATACAAAGGATAAAAAATGGGACAAACAATAACTGAAAAGATCCTTGCAAAACATGCGGGCAGAAACAGTGTCAAACCGGGTGAACTGCTCAATGCAAAGCTGGATCTGATCATGTGTCATGATGTCACGACGACACCGGCCATTGATATGCTAAAAGAACATGGTATCACTAAAGTTTTCGATCCTGAAAAGATCGTGATCATGCCTGATCATTTCGTACCGAATAAAGATATAAAATCAGCGGAAATGGTTCGTAAGATCAGATTATGGGCACAAGAAGTCGGTATTGAAAAATTCTATGATCTCGGTAATCACGGTGTTTGTCATGCTTTATTACCTGAGCAGGGCCATGTGAAACCAGGCATGACCATTGTTGGCGCCGATTCACATACTTGTACTCATGGTGCTTTAGGAGCGTTTTCAACAGGTATTGGCAGTACTGACCTTGCAGCATCACTAGCCACAGGTGAATTGTGGTTCAAAGTGCCTCCGACCATCCTATTTAATATTAGCGGAAAACTCAAAGACGGTGTTTATGCTAAAGATATCATACTTGAGATCATTCGTCGCATCGGCGTTGACGGTGCTCGTTATAAAGCCATGGAATTTAAAGGTGAAGTGATCGATACTTTATCTATTGAAGCACGTATGACCATTACAAATATGGCCATTGAAGCAGGTGGTAAATCAGGTATCATTGCAGCTGATGAAAAAACATTGGCTTACTTGAAAGATCGTTCAGAAGGTGAATTTGAAATTCTTCAAAGCGACGAAGATGCAGTATACGAAAAAGTTATTGATATTGATGTCAGTGATCTTGAACCTATGGTTGCTTTTCCTCATCTACCCGATAATGGAAAAGCTGTTTCTGATATAAAAGAAAAGATCATTATTGATCAAGCATATATCGGTTCCTGTACAAATGGTAGGATCGAGGATCTCCGCATTGCTGCGGAGCATTTAAAGGGTCAAAAAGTTGCCAAAGGTACGCGTTGTATCGTCATACCCGCAACGACGGATATTTGGAAGCAGGCTAACAAAGAGGGTCTTCTGGATATCTTTATGGAAGCCGGTGCAACGGTTTCTTCACCGACCTGCGGTGCTTGTCTAGGTGGCCATATGGGTATTATTGCCGGTGGCGAAAAGTGTATATCCACTACGAACCGTAATTTTGTTGGTCGAATGGGAAGTCCTGACTCTGAAGTTTATTTGGCAAGTCCGGCTACCGTAGCGGCTTCTGCCGTTAATGGTTATATCTCAGATCCGCGTAAAGCAGTAGGAGAATAATAGAATGAAAGCACACGTATATAATCGCAAGCATATCAATACT
>JAUVKP010000268.1 GCA_030596185.1 Fidelibacterota bacterium
AAAATGTTGCGGAACCACCTACAGCATCATCTCGCCTTCCTTTGGGAGTGATAACCGTATCTAAAGCAATTGAACCAACTACAACTAGTGACATTTTTCTCCTATTTGACAAAAGTACATTTATTGATAGCAACACCTGCACCGGAACGAACTCTGTAAAAGTAAATTCCTGATGCAAGTCCTTTGGGTGACCAAGTAATATAATTATATCCTGCTTCAAAGTCTTTTCTTATTTCCTTATCAACACTTCTTCCCTGAAGATCGAAAAAATCGATCGTTACTTCACTTGCCATCGGTAAAGCGAAATAGATTTGTGTGCTTGGATTGAAAGGATTCGGGTAATTTTGGTATAATTTGAATTCCTCGGGAATTCCGGCAACATTGATCGATGTCACATATTTTTCTTCTTTCAAAATAAATTTGACCGCATCGGCACGGAGAACGGAATTGGTCGATCCGCCACCGTTATTTTGAACTCTCAAAGTTACGGGCAAATCTTTAGGTAAGTCAAATTCTCCGATCGATACATAATGACCGCTTTCGACATTTTGATCAATATATACCGTATCCTGAGGTGTACCATCAACGATCACGATATAAGCGGCATGATCATGAGCATTGCTTGTATTGGGAACAATAAATTGAATATCATAGCTGCCGCTGAGTTTTAGTTCGGTCGTAAAATCAGCATATGCACCAAGATTGGCTGTGTGATTATAGATACATCTACTTGTCGTCTTTGATGCGACCGCAGTACTTGTGAACCAAGCGGAACCATACTCGCTGTAACCCGCAGCATCATCGTTATCAACAATATTATAATAACTCAAAGAAGTAGCAAAAACAGGAATATAAATTGTAGAATTTCGAGGATCATCGCATTCAATGACGATCACGTCGTTATATTCACAAAAGGATTCTGATGTAAATGTAATGGGGATCTCTTTCACCTCCATAGGTGCAAGAATTAGAGGAAATTCCTCATCGATGATCAGCTTACTGCCAAATGCAGATAAAGATATAATTTCCAATTCTTCTTTTCCGGAATTTGACATTGAAAGATACAGTGTGGCGGAATCTCCTATTGAAATTTCACCAAAAGTTAAAACATCCTGATTAATAACTAAATGCTTATCTGTGATAAGAGGTGAAATTCGAACAACATCTATCCCCATCGCCAAATTGGTATCAAGATTCTCAAATGTAATGGTATTCCCCGTACCACTTTCCAATTCATAGAAACCGGCATACTGCCATTTATCGGAACCGAGCAAACGTGAGTTAAATACGATCGTATCCAGAATGCTGCTATTTTCAACGATAACTCGTGCTGAGTCTGTTGTAGAGCCCGGTCCGTGAAAGAATATATTATACGTTCTATTTTCTTGAATATCCGGGGTAACAGTAAAAGATCCTATACCGTTTAATAGGCGAGCATCCAAATCCCATAACTCTCCACTTGTATAATCGCTCCAAACGCCGGCAAGTTCAAGAAATTCATTATCTTTTTCATCGATAAAAATATCATCGGGAATATAATCAAGATGAGCTTTTGCCTGATTCCCTACGCTATCGCAAACGGCAACAGCGATCTTGGCAATCTCGTTTTCGGGAATTGCTTTTATCGTTTCCCATTGATTTTCACCTGTTTTTGTGCAAGATAATCTTTCATAGGTCTCATACATGATTTTAAGAGCAACATAAGGTTCTTCTGTCTGGAAAACCGGCCCATCTGTTTCAATAGCAAAACGAATTTCATTTCCCTCAATAATTTCATTAACCGTCAGGATAGGTGCTATGGTATCTAAAGGATTGATCCACAGTCTCATAGCTTCAATGTCTTTGCAATACAGAAAATCAACGCTATCTGCTTCACTTAAACGATGAGCCAAATTGTTAATGCTATCCATTCCGGTTAAAAAATCCGTCTGTGGGAGATGCGACCATAAACATAACATTTGGTCATTACCCTTGGCAGCTTCTCTAAAAACTATATCCATACCGTAATTTAAAGATGAAAATACAGTAAAATATATTGAGCGAACTCTCCATTGTTTAAGATCACCTTTTAATCTATAATTATCTTCCGCAGGATGAAAAGGTTGAGATCCGTCTGATATTGAGGTCCAACAATCCGACATATCAAAAGGAATGAATCGTTCCTGATAGTCTTGCCAATGTTCATCCATATACATCCAACCGCTTCTAAAGGAAATAGGGAAAATGTCATCTTCAATTAAAAAAGTATTTAATGTTGTTTCATAATCTTCAAGATTTAAAAGGAAATCGGGAGCAATTTCGTATTTATAGATCCCGTCTCCATCCGGATCGGACCAGTAATAAGTATGATAATGCAGCGATAGCTGATCGTCATAAAGATCGATAGCTTCACTATGATATTTATTCATTAAGTAAAGAGTTACATTTCTTCTGATCGGAATGTTGCAGTTCCGGGAGAGATCAAATACATTCCCGGCCATCATCCACCAAGTCATCTTCATGGGAGTCCCATAGCTATCTCGAAGTTGATAACGAAAAGATGTATCCATAACCGCATATCCATTTCTCTGGGGATCAGAATATAGTGCAGACTTGAAATATCTATTGCCATAGACAGTGGTTGCAAGTCCCTCCCATATGGATGTATCTGAGCCAATGACAAGATAAACCT
>JAUVKP010000239.1 GCA_030596185.1 Fidelibacterota bacterium
TATTTGTCACCTTTCAGGCAATAGGAGGATCCTCGCTTCGGCGGGGATCTTCTGATTTATGAAGGATTCCTTAATAAAGATATAAAATACCCCCAAAAAAACGTTCTAAATCAAGGGATAACAAATACGTACATTAAATTAACTTATTATTAATTAGGAATATTCGGATGTTATCATTATCATTCCTGAATTATTTGGAGAAACGATGTTTATTGCAAATAGAATATTTAAAAGATCAAGATTGACTCACTTGGGGTTATCTCTTTTATTGTTGGTATTTATCGCCCCCCTTACTGCACAGGAATATGCCTTTATTTATATTGATGGTAATAGCGGAACCAATTCAGTTGGCACTTCATGGACAAATGTAGGTGCTGGAGATGTAACTGATTTTACCGAAAGCACAAGTTCCACGAACTGGTCCTATTCAGGTAATGTATTAACAGCAGCAAATAATACCAGTGTTGAAGGAAATTACTGTATTAAATACTCTCTGAGTTTTAATGCGGATATTGCGGATTGGTCCGTAGGTGTTTCTATTGATGGAGCCGCACCGGCAGAACCGGTATTTGTAAGAAGTATTTCAAATGACAGAAAAGATGCCGGGAATGTTTCAGGTATTTTTATGATGTCTATTTCACAAGACCAAACGGTTGAACTGGTAGTAAAATCAAGCGCAGCAGCAAAAGATTTCACACCCATATACTCACAACTTTCTCTTTGCCCGGCGGCCCACAATTCTGAAAATTACTATGCGGGAATGCATATAGATGCAACGACTACATATACAAATTTACAAACAAGTTTTAGTAAAATGACCGGTTTTTCAGCTGTATCTGAGATCAATGGCTGGACCTTTGAAACAAGTGACCTGACTGCAGGTGCAAGTGCGGCCGGAATATACTACATGTCATATTCCGTTAGTTTTACTGGTTCGGGTGGCGAGAGTAGTCCTATTGAATATACTTTTGACCTGGTGAAAAACAGCACAAATGGTTTAACCCATATTCTAACAAACCGCTCTACCAGTGCCTTGGATATTGGCAATGTTTCTGCCGGAGGGCTTGTATCTATCAGCTCTGGGGATATCATTAGTCTTGACGCGAAAGCAAGTCTGAATAACAACGATCTTACGATTGAAAAAGCAACTCTTTCTATGTTTAAGTTGGGTGATACAACCCCAAATGGTATTGCCGGTATGAAGATCACAAGTGATCAAACCGTAACGATCTCTGCTCAAGATACTTGGACAACTGTTGGCACTTATAGCCTGATCAGTTCAAATCTATGGGGTTTAAGTTCAAATGTTTTCACCTTGAATTCAACGAATGCCTATGGATACTATTTTCTCGAATACTCAACATCTTTAACAACCGCAAATACTCTGGGTGATGATATTGAGCTGGGTGTTTTTGTAGGAAGTACATTAAATAAGGAATTAACGACTAGTCGCCGACTCTCAAGCAATACAGATATTGGTGTTGTCTGCGGTGTTGGCTTGTTCCGCGTAGATGGCCCGGATTCCACAGTAACTCTGAAGATCCGCAATACATCAAGTAGCAATAACCTGACCATTAAGAAATCCATGGTGGGCTTTTCTCAAATTCGCTATGTGTATTCGGATACGCCACTACCAATATCACTAAATTCTTTTGATGTTGAACAACATGGTCAAATCGTTAAACTCAGTTGGCAAACCGCTTCCGAGATCGATAATGCCCGCTTCCTCATTTATAGAGATGACGAGGTTATCGCTTCGATCAAAGGTGCCGGAACGACAACTGAGCCGCACTATTATTCATTCACAGATAATTATGTCGTGCCGGGTAAAACCTATACCTATGTCCTTGCTGATGTAAGTTATTCCAATGTTGAAGTTAAGCACAAGAATAAAGCGATCAGTTTGACTGTACGCGAAGGGAATGTCTCCAAAGATTATCAAATCGGAAAAGCATATCCCAATCCATTTAATCCTTCAACTGTCATTCCCGTCAATTTAGCCAGAGAAGCTCAAGTGAATGCGGAAATGTATGATCTTGCCGGTCATAAAATAAAAAGCTTATTTGACGGTGCAATGAATGCAGGATCTCATAAACTGCAAGTAAATGGCGGCGACTTAAGTACCGGAGTCTATCTTGTACATATTAGGATAGAAGGTCTTAGTACGATACAAAAAATATCCTTGATGAAATAAAAACGTGAGACGTAAACCGTAAGACGTGAGATATGTAGGGAACAGGCATGCCTGTTCCTTTGTTCGTCATCCACAAAAATTATTATAGATTATTTTTTCTCCGTAAAAAAGCATACTCACCCGGATCTTTTGGCAAGCGAACCCAAACATTTCGTGCGCCGCCGTGGGCGGCTTCAAGTTTTGAACCATGTTTATCCAATATAGCGTCCAACCGGAAAACCGTATCTTCGTCGGGCGTGATCAATGTAAGTTTGTCTTCAGGCAGAAAACGATTTTTTACTTCGATCTCAGCAATATTTGTTTGGGGATCATAGTCGCGGATCACGCCGCAAACTGCTTCACCGATTCCGCCCGAATAGCCATCTTC
The DNA here is from genome assembly GCA_030596185.1 of Fidelibacterota bacterium. Taxonomy (GTDB): domain Bacteria; phylum Fidelibacterota; class Fidelibacteria; order Fidelibacterales; family Fidelibacteraceae; genus M50B103. Next base: position 2,562 of record JAUVKP010000239.1, read on the forward strand.
TACGTTTTCTCCATATTGCCTGGGATTGCGAGAATAAAAGCCGGTCGTATAAGTACGGTTGCTTAAGCGCATCAGATCCCGCAGATTTTCCGGATCATATGCTTTGCCGGCAAGATGGTCGTTCAAGGCACGTTTATATGCCCGGGACGTAATAGCGGTATAATAGGCTGATTTTGTTCTGCCTTCAATTTTTAGACTACAAACACCGGCTTTTAAAATATCCGGGATCAGCTCAATTGCGCAAAGATCTTTTGAGTTCATTAAATAGGTGCCGTGTTCATCTTCGCCAATTGGAAATTTATCATTAGGCCGGTGGCTTTCT
>JAUVKP010000118.1 GCA_030596185.1 Fidelibacterota bacterium
TGTTCCACAATTCTCTATATGCTCCAACAATTGCGTGATCACCGGAAATAGCGACGCTATAACCGAACCAATTACTCTCCGCCCGATCAGCAGCAACGATTTTCTGTTGTTGGCTCCAAGTATCAACGCTTCTTGTAAAGATATAGGCCGACCCAGCGGTAAGCAGAGTATTTTCCCCGTTGGTATCTTCGTCTTCATCATATGCTCCCACGATAACGTAATCACCGGAAATGTCCACGCTATGGGCAAAATAATCACTCGTCTCACGATCAGAAGCAACGATCTTTTGTTGTTGAGTCCAGGTTTCACCGCCCCGTACAAAGATATAAGCTGATCCGGCACTACCAAGGGTGTTTTCTCCATTAGCATCCTCGCTTTCACTAGACGTCCCAACAATGGCATAGCCGTCGGAAATAGCTACGCTCAAGCCGAATCCATCATACGAGGCACGATCGGAAGCAACCACTTTCTGCTGTTGAACCCAGGCTGATCCATTATAATAAAAGATATAGGCTGCTCCGGCTTGAGTTATATAATTTTCTCCGTTAGCATCATACTCTTCTCTTTCTGTTCCAACGATCGCATAATTACCCGAAATGGCTACGCTATTTCCGAAAAATTTATGTGGAGAGCGGTCAAAGGCAACGAGCTTTTGTTGCTGACTCCAAACTGAGCCATTATTATAAAAAATATAGGCTGCCCCGGCATTGATAAAAGTATTTGCTCCGCTTGCATCCTCGTCTTCCTGATATGCGCCAATGATAGCGTAATTACCGGAAATAGCTACGCTCATGCCAAATAGATCATCCACGGCCCGATCAGAAGCAACGAGCTTTTGTTGTTGAACCCAGGTGTCGCCGCTTCGTATAAAAATATAAGCTGCTCCGGCTTTAGACAGGGAATCTGTTCCACTTACATTATGATCTTCCCAATACGCTCCAACAATGGCAAAATTGTCGGAGATCGCGACACTATAACCAAAATAATCACCTAGTCCACGATCGGAAGCAACAGCCTTTATAACTTGATTCCAATCCTGCGCAAGTAGTCCATTCAAAGCAAATAGAAGAATAGAAAATAATAATATGCTCTTTTTCATGGCTCACCTCTTGTTATTAATTTTCTTAAATATAATTTACTTATAATAAGGGGAATGTAAAGAGAAAAAAATCAAGCTTGAGAACAAGATCAAGATTAAAACTAAGGCAAAGGTAAAGACGAAGATTATATAACTTTTATACTCCGTACTCCGTACCACGAACCCCGCATCCCGTACCCCGAACTTCTTTATAAATGGTAACATAGGTTACAGAATAATAAGGCTTGATATCCCTATATTGCGTTGTAACTTGAAAAAGTATCGCAATAGAACACAATTTTAAGGAGTGGTAAAATGATAGAAAAACGCAATTGGAAAGATGTTGAAGCGAGAGAGAATATACATAAAGTGGATGTGAGCGTTCTGGTCATTAAAGCTCCTAAACCCAAATCTAAAGCTATAGTTTTATAATTGGAGTCTAACATGAAAGTACTGAATATTCTACGAACGGTCAGCTTTGTTGCCACATTGCTTACCACGATCCCTTTGTTCATTAATTACCTTGTCGGAAATTCTCCGGCACATCAAATGATCGTGCACTTGCATGTCTGGTTCGGCTTGGCGTTTATTGTTTTTGGTATTACCAGCATGATCTCAATGAAAAAGAAAAAAAATAAAGAGGTTTAAAATGAGTGAATTAATTAATAACTCATCAGAGAGAAAAGCAAAATTAAAGAAATTGATCCTGAAATTACATGACGGAGAATCGCAAGATACGGTCCGTGCTGAATTGACCGATATTTTATCACAGGTACCCTATGGAGATGTCGTTGAAGTTGAACAGGAATTGATCGCTGAAGGGCTTCCAGAGGAAGAGATATTAAAACTTTGCGATATCCATTCTGCTGTTTTGCATGGAAAGGTCGATCTGTCAGGTGCTAAAGAAGTCCCCGAAGGTCACCCCATCGATGTTATGAAAAAAGAGAATATTGAACTGAAAAAAGTGACGGCTCAGATCCGCGCGCTTCTTGAAAAGATCAGCAGATCAGGTGAAGAAGATGTGGCAAAGGATATCCTTGGGCTTCGGGCTTTGTTCAATCAGCTTTTTGATGCAGATAAGCATTACCAACGGAAAGAATATCTAATTTTTCCTTACCTTGAGACCAAAGGCATTACAGGGCCTCCTAAAGTGTTATGGGGAAAAGATGATGAGATCCGTGAGTTGGTTAAAGGTGCCATTGAGTTACTTCAAGTTGAAGGAATTACGGCCAAAGAACTCCGGGCCTCGGCCGAGATGATCCTTTTACCTGCCGCTCAAGGTATTGACGATATGGTGATCAAAGAAGAAGAGATCCTCTTTCCGATGTCGCTTGATAACATTAGTGATGGCGAATGGTATGAGATCTCCAAACAATCTCTAGAGATCGGTTATTGCTTGTATGATCCCCAAGTTGATTGGCGTCCCGAGGGCGTTGCTGAGAAATCCATCAATGAAATGCAGCAGAATGGTGGGCAGATCCAACTGCCATCGGGCGGATTTAACGTTGAAGAATTGTTGGCTATCCTAAATCACCTGCCGGTGGATATGACCTTTGTAGACAGGAATGATAAGGTAAAGTACTTCTCACAGGGCGCCGAAAGGGTATTCCAACGCAATCGTGCCATCCTGAATCGTGATGTTCGTTTATGTCATCCGCCTGCATCAGCACATATCGTCGATAAGATCGTTGCGGATTTCAAGAGCGGTAAAGAAAGTCGCGCTCCCTTCTGGATCAACATGGGCGGCCAGATGATCCATATCGAATACTTTGCACTTAGGAACGATAAAGGTGAATATCTTGGGACGCTTGAAGTTTCCCACAATGTGAACGTTTATCGTGAACTCGAAGGTGAACAGCGAATTTTATCTTACAAATAAGGGGTGATACCATGATCATTACACCAAAATCTAAATTAATGCAAGTGCTGGATGCTTTTCCAGAGCTAGAGGAGATACTGATCTCCTATATTCCGGCGTTTAAGGATCTCAAGAACCCAATATTAAGAAAAACCATTGCAAAGATCGCGACCATGCAGCAGGTTGCTGCAATAGGACACATAAAAGTAGAGGATTTAATAAATATGTTACGCAAAGAAGTTGGACAAGATTGTATAGAAAGTTCAGATGATTTTAAAGTCAATCGGGATCAACCCGAGTGGTACAAAAACGAAAAAGTAACTAAAAGCTTTGATGCCCGTGATATGCTGGCACGAGGCGAACATCCCGTTAATCAGGTGATCAGTGATTTGAGTGAAATTGGATCTGCAGAGATCTATGAACTCATTGCATCCTTCCTCCCCGTACCCTTGATCGAAAAAGGGACCAGTCTGGACTTTGAGCATTGGGTGAAAGAAAGCAATGAAGGTCTTGTGAAGGTATATTTTTATAAAAAATAAGCGAAAGTCTGCGTACTGAATATAAAAGTAGGAGCTCCATTGAGAGCTCCTTTTTTCTTTGTTTTTATTATTTTTATTGTATTTGTTATTCAATAATTTAGCTCCGTAGGAGCGATATCTTTGTAGTTAAAAAGCACAAACAGTATAAGCTCCATAGGAGCGACACAATTTAAACTGAATTATCACAAAGCTTTCGCTCCTACGGAGCTGTGTATTGTGGTAGATCAATTTACTAAAAAGATGTCGTCCCTCTGGGACTGGTCGAATTTAAATATTCTTGCAGATGTGTTAAAAGTTTATTGTTCCTATGTGACTGAATATTCTAATTTGTTAGAACTACCCATTATCAATTTCCTGCAAAATTGTCTTTTTTCTAGAGCTTTACTAGCTACTATTATAAAATATTACTCCTTGTGTGAAACTAATACCTAAGTGTAATACAACTGTCATTTCGATTGAATTTTCAGTCATTTGGCTGAAAATGAATAGAGAAATTTCAAACAATTAACAAAATTGTTCGGTTTGAGATTTCTCCCCGACATATGTCGGGACTCGGGATGACAAAAAGCAGTTCCCATTAGATGTTTTACCTATTTCACTAATATCTTTAACTTTTTCACACCTTGTATGTGTCTTAATATCGGGATAACTTAATACTATACATAAAAGGAGAAAGTTATGTTAAGATTGTTAAAGCGTTTTAGGGCTTTGAAGATTGGTTTGTTACTTCTGTTATTTTCGGGTTTTGTTTTTGCTCAAGAGCTTCAAATAAGCCCCGATGAACTCGAACTAACAGTTGGAAATACGGTTCAATTGGAAGCAATTTTTGTTGATTCGAATAAGGTGGAACACGATACGACCGTTATTTGGTCGGTTGATCCACACCAGTTGGCAACAGTCAATAATTGGGGACAGCTTGTCGCGAAAAACGAAGGTGTTGGTATCGTGATCGCTACATTGGGCGAATTGGCAGATACCGTTGATATGATCATAGAAGCTAAAGAAGATGAACCGGATGATGTTTTATTGCCGGCTGTCGAGATCGTTCAAGGTGATATGGAAATGTTCGTCGGAGATTCAGTGCAATATACAGTCGTTTAAATTAATACGAATTAATTGATGACGGATACGGTCGGCATTTGGTACATGCAAACGGAATCTTTGGGCAGTATAGACAGT
>JAUVKP010000152.1 GCA_030596185.1 Fidelibacterota bacterium
GCTCAAGCATTTGTGGCTAAAATTCCCCTTATCTTCCTTGAAAATCTTGCCAATAACCCGTTATTAACTGTGATTTTCGCGTCGGTAAGGAAAATTTTACCCTACAAATCAAATGTTGTCAGGTTATGCAAAGGATTCTTATAATAAAAAAACCATCCTATAATTAAAAGATGGCGTTTTATTTTTTCTTATCGTTTCACCAGCCTGCGCCGAGGCTTCGGCCGGCAGGCGTCTTACGACTCACGTCTTACGACTTTAAACACATATCCACTGTATGCCCCAGTTTGGATATTAAAAGAGTTCTTTTTTGACGCATTTTTTTCAATCTGAATTGCATCATTTAAACATTCCAATCGCTCTATCTCAAGTTCTTCCGGTAGTGTAATAAAAACTTTATCCGGAGAGTTTTTTCGGTGGATCACTGTCAGTATTCTCTCATTAAAATCTGACCGCAGATATGCATAAACTTGTTCGTCTGCACGAACAGTACTATAATCGCCATAACGCAATGCGGGATGTTCGGAACGTAAAGCCGTCATAGTCGAAACGTATTTCCGTAGTTCTTTCTGACGTTTATTTACTGTCCAGTCCATTTGACGACGGTTATCGGGATCAGCCGCACCTGTCATACCTACTTCATTTCCATAATAGATCACGGGAGGTCCCGGGATGGTCATAAGATACGTCATATACATTTCAATTTTTTCATAAGTCAGCGGATCATCAATTTGAATATTTGTGTGCCAACCGACTTCCTGTGCATTATCGCCCCAATCAAGATCATGTTCCAGATACGCCGGATATCGGGGCTGGTCGTGACTGTCCATTAAATTTGCCATCAAATGATTTTGCCCATATATATCGACAACTCGTTCCATTTCCGCTGCCAAACCTGCAAAGCTTGATTCATCCATAGCAAAGGCATAGCGAGCCGGCCAATAGAGGTTGAAATTGAACTGTGCAGACAATTGTCCCTTGTTTACATACGAGTGTATCAGTGAATGATCCCCAAATGTCTCACCGATCTGGAAAACATCTTTACTGGGGAATTCCTTTCTGATCTCATGAGTTAACGCACGCCAAAAGACACTTGGTACATGTTTCACGGCATCATGTCGGAAACCATCGATATTATAATTTCTTAACCACCAAATGGCATCGGCGACCATAGTGTCAATAGCTTCAGGGGCATTAGGATAATCAAAGCTGGGTAAATACGATTCAAACCAGGTAGTTAAACGATATTCGTCAAAAAGCCTTAAATTTTTTCTTCCGTCCGATAGTTCGTATTGTCCAAACCATTCCGGATGCTTTTGATAATAGGGGTGTTCTTGATGTACATGATTTGAGACATAATCCATCAATACCTTAAGATCTCGTTTATGAGCAACTGTAATCATTGTATGGGCATCGTCATTTGTTCCATAATGTGGATCGACTTCACGACCGGAAATCGGCCAGTATCCATGATATCCACTGAACATACGGTGAGGAGGAGGGGTCTCTAAAAACGGCTTGGGTGTGTTTTTAATAATAGGCAGTATCCACAAAGTATTTACTCCAAGTTCATTAAAATAACCTTCATCCAGTTTTTGAGTAACTCCTTGTAGATCACCACCCCGAAAATTCACTCTGTCGGCAAGTTTAGCATTTAAAATAGGATTATCGTTTGACGGATCTGCATTGTAAAAACGATCAACCATTAGGGAGTACATGATGGCATCCTGCCATTTGAAATCTCCACCATTGGCTGCCGGCGATCCATTTTCCAGTATGACTTCTACAAGATTTGATGTGGTAACATTACATGTCCAAGTAAGGCGTATGCGACGGTTTGTTCTTGCCAATTCTTTCGGAAGACTAAGAGTGACAAGTTTATCTGAAACATTAATGCGGGAAGAGGACAAGCGATGATTATCGACCAAGGCTATTATATCTTTTTGCTCAATCTTTTCTTTGTAATCATGGGGTAGGATATGAAACTTTAACTGCAGCTCATTTTCTGATGTATAGCTCTCGGGAGTTATAAATGGACGAGTTCCACTAAAACCAGGTAAAACTTTCAAGGGTGAATTAAAGCCTCCGAGTCCGTTGGGGACTGAAACGGGGTTTGACGGATCAAGGATCTCCTGTCCATCAACAGCGAATAAATACTCATATTGGCCGGGTTCAAAAGGAATTGTAATTGAGAATTTTCCATCATCATTTTTTTTCATCATTAATTGATTTCGCAACCAAAAGTTGAAATTACCAAAAACACAGACATTTTTCACATCTGGATCGGGGACATAGTTAAATGTAATGTATTTACGCTCAATTACTTTAATAGGAAGATCATAGCGTTTATTTTTGTAAAGAAAAGAAAGACTTGTATACCCGGAAAAATCTTTATCGGCATAAATGGTTAATTCGTCTGTCTCTGTTGAAAAGTTTGCATTCAAATGCGGATGATCTTTAAAAGATAATGAACTGTAATCTTCTGCATAGAACATATCTTGTATTGCGATTTCTGAAGAATCACCGCTAAATAAAAATTGCACGGGAATAATATCCAATTGTGGTGAAGAATTTGATTCGCATCCAACGAGAAACATTAACAGGATACTAAAGAGGAATGATCTTTTCATATATAACTCCTAAGGGGTTTTGACAGTCTGTTTTTGATTGGTGAAAAATAAAGGATAATAGCAAGATTAACAATATAAATGTTAGCTTTGCTATCTTAAGAAGTTTGAGAGGCTAGCCAATAAATTAATTGGCTTTAAAAAGTAATATTTCTTATACTTTCATAACACATAGGAGGAATATCATGAAAATTATTATTGACACCACATGTCAACTTGAACCCCAACGCATTAAAGACCTGGGCTTGCTTGTTGTGGATTATCCATTATACCTTAATGGGGAAGAGTATGAACATTACTGGGATACTCCGAATCATCGTGAATTAAAAGATAAATATATTGACCTGATCAGAAATAAAAAAAGTAAAGGTTCAACATCCGGTATTACAGAGAGTGCATTTATTGCAGCGTTTGAATCATGTAAAGGTGATGAGATATTATTGATCATTCAGTCTCTTAGTAATACAAAAGCGACTGGAAATACTCTCAACAAGGTTTTAAAAGAACATCCTGAGTTCGATGTTAAAGCCTTTGATACCGAGATATTAGCTTCGGGAGTTGGGGCGCAGGGACTTGCAATGCTTCGTGAACTAAAAAATAAAAAGCTTACTCGTGATGAATGCTATGAATTGATGGTGAAAAATCGCGCAAACGCTTTTGTCGTGGGTGTTTTATACGATCTTTTTTATTTACATCGTAGCGGTCGTATAGGTCTTGCAAAAGCTGCCATGGCAACGGCAATGGGCTTATACCCTATATTATCTTCAACACCTCAATCCGGAGTATTGAAATCTACCGGTAAAGTTCGAAATTTCAAGCAAGCAAATGCCCGTTTCATTGATGCTATAAAAGAGCAAATGGCAGAACGGAACAGCAAAATCCTTACTGTGACTATGGCATATTCCAATGAGCACAATAAGGAGTGCTTGCATATGAAAGACATACTTGAAAAAACTGCTGAAAAGTTGAATTGGGATATTCAAGTCGATATAAATTACACAAACTTCTCTCTTATACCCCATATGGGACCTGACTTCTATGAAATGGGCTACGTGATTGGCACTTAATACTGGTAAGACGTGAGACGTGAGACGTAAGACGTAAGACGTAAGATGTAAGACGTAAACGTGAATGGTAAGTACTAGACGGTATACCATGTGGAATAATAAGAAAAAGTATAATCCAAAATTCTAATAGAATTAAATCTTGTAATAATAACCCCGTTATAATAAATTGTGCGGGGTTATTTTATAATGCACAGTTATAAAATAAATTAAAACACAGAAGGGAAAACATGACTTACAATTCTATTGTCTTAGTTAA
>JAUVKP010000022.1 GCA_030596185.1 Fidelibacterota bacterium
GAACGGAACTCCATCCTTCTTCCCCAAGTGGCATAATTGTGGGACTTTTCATGCCCGGAAGGATATCGCAAACCAGATCCAGTTTATTATTTGGTACATTCAGTAAGATATATTTGTAATCCTTTGCTGTGTTAACGGAACGTATACGGAAACATATTTTATCGATCAGATCTTTTTTATCTTTATCTAAGAAGTTATTGCTGTAAATGCTGGCTTCAGATTCCAAAATAGTTTCAACTTCTTTCAATCCATTTGAGATTAGAGTACTGCCGGTACTGACAATATCAAAGATCGCCTCCGACATATCAATGCCCGGTGCGATCTCTACGGAGCCTGAGATCTTGTGGACCCCGGCCTTTACAGAATTTTTATCAAGATAATTTTGAAGAATATGATCATATGATGTCGCAATACGCTTACCTTCCAGGGATGTGATATCTTTGTATTCTACATGTTTCGGAACAGCAATGGACATTCTGCATTTTCCAAAACCAAGCGACATGACTTTCTTTATGTCCGAAGCAGTTTCAAAAACTTCATTATCGCCTACAATACCAATATCGGCAATACCATCTTCAATACAACGAGGAATATCGTCATCTCTAAGAAAAAGGACTTCCAAAGGAAAATTAACAGCCGATGTTTTCAACTTGTCATGACCTGTCCGTTTTAGATGGATACCGCAGTGTTCCAGTAGTTCAATACTGCTAGTTGATAATCTTCCCTTTTTCTGAATGGCCATGGTTAGCATTGGTTTTTCCTTTGTGTTTTTGTATTCCTTAAAAAAATCCCGATCCTCTTAAGAGATCGGGACAATATATTTTATCATATTTTGCGCATCCCAACCCCTTACGGAGCAGTATGATTATGGAGAATGTGCAAATGTAGAGTCATTTAAAATTTATTCCTTTGTTTACACTTGAATTTAAGAAAGAGCTTTATAGAAGTCAAAGAGATTTTAACAAATATTCATAATATTTTACGATATTTCGATGATTTAGGGGTATTTGTGAGTGATATTCACTTGAATTGTAAAAACAATTGATATTTTTCAATATTATGAAATACCCGTTGTGTGAAACACAAATTTAAGTCGCAAATTATCAAAAACACCATAAATAATGTCATCTCGACTAAGTCCGCAGTTGACGGACGCATGGAAAGATCTCAAAATAATTAAATTAAGTTAAAGATTGTTCTTTTCTTTAATTTCCGTAAAATAATTTGAGATTTCTCCCAGCCTACGTCAAGACTTTGGCTGGCACAGCACTACGCCTGTCCACCGTATCCGTCAACTGACGGAGAAGGTTGGGAGGGATCTCAAACCACACAATTTTATTAAATGTTTGAGATTTCTCTATTCATTTTCAGCCAAATGACTGAAAATTCAATCGAAATGACAGTTATATTACACTTACGTATTAGTTTCATACAACGAGTAAGTTATTAGAACCCTTTGCATAACCTCCCGCTCAAGCATTTGTGGCTAAAATTCCCCTTATCTTCCTTGAAAATCTTGCCAATAACCCGTTATTAACTGTGATTTTCGCGTCGGTAAGGAAAATTTTACCCTACAAATCAAATGTTATCAGGTTATGCAAAGGATTCTATTAGAATAATTCGGAATAATAGAGAAAAACCCGTCCAATAAATTGAACGGGTAATTATTATTGGCATTTCTTCTAAATTTAACTATTTATTTTAGCTTAAATCTAGAAAATATACAAACCAACTGATAGGCGAATCAGATTTGAGAATGTCGGTTCAGTATCATCAAGATCAGCTGAATAGATGTCAGTTACACCTTTAACATAGCGAAGTTCAACATCGACCATATCAAGAACCTTTACACCGGCAGCAAATGCCAGACCTAATTTGTTAAAATCAAAGTTCTCAATATCAATATCAACCACCGAACCCTCAACTACTGCGTCACCTAAAGGAACACCTACATTAATACCGGCTGCGATATAGGGAGAAACAATTGTCAGATCAATGTTATAACGTGCCATAGCAACAGCATTTACATAATTTGTTCGGATTGTCGTATTTTCAATATTCCCCTCAATAACTTCTTCAATGGAAAATCCTTCCATTGAGAATAAGCCTTCAAGCTGGATACCAAAATCACCAAAGCCGATCACTGCAAATGCACCACCGACAAAGCCGGTAATATTCTGCAAATCACTGAACTGGTCAATATAAACTTGCGCATCGAATTCTTCTGAATCAATATATGAATAGTTAGCACCCAGTTTGACACCCAAATCAAATTGAGCAAATGCAAATGATGCTAACAACACAGACATCAATACAACAGTAAGTTTCTTCATTTCCAGTCTCCTTTATAATTTTGTTTACATTAAATACTATTAGAATCTAATAGATACTTATTGATGTTTCAAGGACTTTCTTCAATTATTTATACCTATTATCCGTATATTTATGTCAATAGAGCTTCCTTTTTATAATGATTAAAATTTTGACTATGTTCTAAAAAAAAGCTTTGAAATTAATAAATTGTGAATAAATTAGTCCCAGAAAATGTTATTGAAAGCATTAAAGGATAGAAATGAAAACGATCAAACCTTTGGTCGAAAAAGCAAAAAACACTTCGGAAGTCTTTAAAACACTGGATATCACGGTAAGCAATGCTGTATTGCATGATATGGCAGATGCGCTTATCGAATACCAAAATATCATTATACAATTAAACGATCAAGATATAGCTAACAGTAAGGCTATGCATCTTTCTCCTCTTGCAATAGATCTTTTGCTTATAAATAGTGAAAGGATCAGTGAGCTAGCTGCTTCTATACGCTCTCTGACCACGAAAACTACCCTGCTTAATTTAAAAGATGATAAAGATGTAGATATTCCTTCACCCTCTACTCTTGCGATCATCTACGAATCAAGGCCTAATATAACAGCCGAGGCGGCGTGCTTGGCTTTTAGATCGGGAAATGCTATTGTACTTCGTGGAGGCAGGGAAGCTTTTCACTCCAATACGGCTATCTCCTCAATTCTTTGTGATGTTCTTGATCAAAACGGACTACCTCGTGAGTTAATAACTCTTTTACCTACTACAGATCGTGTTTCAATGACAGAATTGATCAGTTTGAACAATCTAATCGACTATGTGATCCCGCACGGCAGTGAAGGTCTTGTGCAATATATTCACCAAAACAGTAAAATTCCTGTCTTGAATAGATTGCCTGATATCCGGAATGCTTTTGATCTCTAAATAAGATCGAATATTTCATTGATAATATTCTTTCCGGATTAAGCAATTTTATCCTATATTTTCCACATGAATTATTTACACCAAAACAAAACCGTGGCTAAGGCAAGAGACTTTAGTAAATTCTTAAATAAAGCTGATTTTCAGTCAGTTCTGGATGTTGATGGAACTCGTGATTATCTCTCGAAGATAGATATACATACTGCCGGAGAATATATCGGCAAGGTCAATGTTTACTATAGTCCTAAAAAGAACAGCTACAAGATCACCTGCCAATCGATCACGATCAATTCATATAAAGATGTACTTGAAAAACTTTGGCAGGATTATCAACATGGAATTACAGATACCACAATCTCTGATGAAGTTGTCGCTTATGTTGATGGTTCGTTCATGAATAAAAAGATCGGCTATGGCTCTGTTATCATGAAAGGCAACAAGATCTTACATGAAATTTCCGGCGCAATGGATGAAACCTATGCAGCTCATCATCAGATCGGCGGCGAACTTAAAGCAGTTATCGAGACGGTAACATGGTGCCAAAAAAATAAAATTAACGATATCCATATCTATTACGACTATAAAGGCATAGAAATGTGGGCACGGGCAAAATGGAAAGCCAAGAATGAGCTCACGCAAAAATACCAGGCATTTATGGTCAAGCAATCAATTACTTTCCATTTTCATAAAGTTGCCGCTCATAGCGGTAATCGCTGGAATGAACATGCAGATATGCTGGCCAAAAAAGGCAGCATGTCAAAATAGTTGAAAGTTGCCTGCCCTTCGACCTGTGCATCATAGTCCCGATCCTCGGGACGTAGATGTAAGCTCCGATACTTCGGAGCGAAGTAGGGATAGTTGAAAAATAAACTCAAAGGGAATATTATGAAAAAGATATTACTGATTATTGGTGCTGTTTTGCTCGTTGTTTTGATCGGTGCGGGAATATACTTAAACCCTCTCTTACCTATCATCACCGGCTATGCCGCAAAGGGATTAGCTTCCGGTGTTTTTCTTTCTGAACGTGAGCAAGAAGATATTGAAGCTGTTGACCTGAATTTTTCTTTTATTAAATACACCAAAAACCGCGTAGACCACGAAAATAAAACCGTAACATCGAAATTTCTCTGGCACAAATCAAAAGTTGTTTTTGATAAGGATTACGGTTGCACTATTGTTCGTGATTTCACTGAAGAAGAAATCCTGGATCGTCCTCCCCTGCTCTATAAATCCACGACCGATTTGAAAGAGGATATTTCCTGGCCTGCCGGCGATAAAATTGACAACAGTTATATTGAAGGTGTGGATTATACCTTGCTTTCAGAAGCCATTGGCAATGCATTTGGAGACGAAGCACCCCATTTGGGAACTCGTGCTTTACTCGTAGTATACAAAGATAAACTTGTTACAGAACACTATGCAGACGGATTCTATAGCGGGACCAGACTATTAAGCTGGTCCATGGGCAAAAGCGTTACGAATGCACTTGTAGGTATTCTTTCTAAACAAGGCAAGCTTGACATCAATGACCCCATACTTATGCCCGGCTGGGCCGATGATGAGCGCGCACCGATCACCTGGGCTGATATGATGCATATGAGCTCCGGTCTGGAATGGGAAGAAGATTACGGTAATGAATCCGATGTTAATGTCATGTTGCATAAAGTCGGTGATTTTGGCAAATTCAATGCCGAAAAGCCCAGTGTAGCTCCTGTTAATACGGTTTGGAATTATTCCTCCGGCTCAACCAATCTTGTCTGCCTGAAAATGAAAGATCTATTTGAAACAGATGCCGAATATTACAACTTTCCCTATACTTTTCTCTTTCAAAAATTAGGAATGAATTCTGTTGTATTCGAAACAGATGCTTCGGGGACCTATGTCGGTTCATCCTATATATATGCGACAGCCCGGGATTTTACCCGTTTTGGTATGCTGTATTTGAATGATGGCAACTGGCTGGGTGAACAAATACTTCCCGAAGCTTGGGTTGATTATACAAGAACCGAAGCCCTAGCCTCCGGCGGAGAATACGGTTCCTATTTTTGGCTGAATCTTTCGGGAGAATATCCGGATGCTCCCAAAGATACCTACACTTGTGAAGGACATGACGGTCAATTTATCATTATTATACCATCAAAAGATATTGTTATGGTTCGCTTAGGTTACTCGGATCCTGATGAATTTGATCTCAATTTAATGATGAAAGATATACTTGAGGCATTTCCGAAATAAATAATATTTGTAGAGACGCCCCGAAGCTTCGGGGCTGCGTCTTTACCAACAAGCATATCATAAGATTGGTATATGAGTAAGAAATTTAAGGTACATTCATCTTTTGAACCTTCGGGTGATCAGCCCCAGGCAATTAAATCACTTGTAGAAGGAATTCAAAACGGAGACAATTTTCAGACCTTGCTGGGTATCACCGGCAGTGGTAAGACCTATACCATGGCAAAAGTGATCGAGCAAGTGCAACGTCCTACCTTGATCATATCGCACAATAAAACTCTAGCCGCTCAGCTTTATGGGGAGTTTAAAGCTTTTTTCCCGGATAATGCGGTTGAATACTTCATCTCATATTACGACTATTACCAGCCCGAAGCATACATTGCGACCACGGATACCTACATTGAAAAAGATTCCGATATTAATGATGAGATAGAAAAACTACGCTTAAAGGCAACTTCTTCACTACTTGGCCGCCGGGATACGATAGTGATCGCTTCAGTATCTTGTATTTTTGGTTTGGGCTCGCCTGAAGATTATGAAAAACAGATCATAGTTTTGCATAAAGGCGATACTATCACACGTAAAGAGCTTTTTAAACGGCTTGTGTTTATTCATTATTCACGAAATGACCTGAGTTTCTCCCGATCAACTTTCCGTGTCCGTGGAGACAGCATAGAGATCTATCTTGCCTATGCGGATGATGCCATTCGACTGGAATTCTGGGGTGATGAGATCGAAAAGATAAGCATGATAGAGCCCTTGACGGGTAAAGTTCTCAAAACGCTTGATTTTTCAGTCATCTACCCTGCCCGACATTTCATTACCGATTCCGAAAAAGTTAAATTGGCAATGAATAACATCAAACAGGAGCTCAAAGAACGACTTAACGATCTACGGCAGAACGGAAAACTACTTGAAGCCCAACGTTTGGAGCAACGGACTAATTATGATATAGAAATGATCCAGGAATTGGGTTATTGCTCAGGTATTGAAAATTACAGCCGGCATTTAACGCTTAGACAACCCGGTGAGCGTCCTTTTACGCTTATGGATTTTTTTCCTAAAGATTTTATGACAATTATTGATGAATCTCACGCGACTATTCCTCAAGTACATGCCATGTATAACGGAGATCGCTCACGTAAAAGTGTCTTGGTAGAGTATGGATTCAGACTACCCTCTGCATTTGATAACCGTCCCTTGAAATTCCCTGAATTTGAGGACATGTTAAACCAGGCCGTTTTTGTTTCGGCAACACCTTCTAATTATGAAATTGAACAATCTAATGGAGTTGTAGTCGAACAGATCATCCGTCCGACCGGATTACTTGATCCGCATATTGTAGTTCGCCCAACCGATGGTCAAATAGATGATCTGATCAATGAAATACAGATCCGGGTAAAGAAAAAAGAACGCGTGCTTGTTACAACTCTAACAAAACGTGAATCTGAAGACCTGGCGAATTATTTAAAAAACATCAATATTCGCGTCAGATACCTTCATTCTGAAATTGATTCACTTGAACGTATCGTTATTCTTCGCGAATTACGTATGGCAGTTTTTGATGTCCTGGTTGGCGTAAACTTGTTGCGAGAAGGCCTTGATCTTCCTGAAGTATCCTTAGTTGCTATTCTTGGAGCAGATAAACAAGGTTTTTTGCGTTCAGAGCGTTCGCTTTTTCAGATAGCCGGTCGTGCATCCCGTAATATTGAAGGTACGGTTATTTTTTACGCGGACAAGATGAGCGCAGCCATGAAAGGTGTAATTGACGAAACAAATAGACGCCGTGACGTTCAACATGAGCATAATCAAAAACAAGGGATCACACCCAAGACTATTTATAAAAGTGAAGCAGAGATCAGAAACATTACATCAATTGCAGATATGAAGGCAGATTATAAACCGGGTGAAATATATATTAAAAAAGTCAAAAAACTGTCCAAATTCGAAGCCCTTGACCTTATAGATCGACTGACCATCCAGATGCAAGATGCGGCTAAAGCACTTGAATTTGAGAAAGCTGCAGCATTACGTGACGAGATATTAGCAATACGGAAAAATAAATCGTGATTTTTTTAAGCATTTTATTGCATTTCGAGAAAGTTTTTTATAGCTTTTGTCTTGTTATCGAAATGAATATTTGTATTTGAAATTAGGAGTAAATAATGAAAAAGTTTTTTATGTCTCTTCTATGGGTTCTTTTGTTTGCCGCATTAGGATTTATGTATTTTTATCAAACAACATTTGACGGTCGCTTGGAAAATATGAACGCCCGTGCAAAGAATATCGAAGAGAAATACCAGGGTTATACAGACGACCTGCATGATTTCGATGTACGCCTTATTGGTCACAGAAAACACATCAATCAGAACAGCCAACGCTTTATTGAACTTAAAGGTGAATTAAGTGATGTTAGAGATCAACATTCAAGTGATATGTTCTACTTGAACACACGTGTTGATTCATTGGGATCTATAGTTGAAGCCAACCAGGCACAACTACGCAGCCGTATTGATGATGTTGATAAAAAGGTTACAAATCTTCGTCGTACAGTTACTCAGAACAACATTCGTGCTACACAACAACTTCAGAACTTGAGCCGCGAAATTGAAAAACTTCAACTTCAGTTCACAGATCTTGATACCACTGTTGTAAAGAAGAAAGTCAAAAGATAAGATTTGACTGACATTTACATATTAACCGCCCCGAAATTTCGGGGCGGTTTTTTATTTAAGATGTAAAACGTAAAACGTGAGATGCCTCACACAGAGGCACAAAGAAGGCAAAGTCACTAAGTCAATTAAAACAATAAACGTTTATGTCATCTTGAGCGGAGTTCCGATGATAATCGGAACGTAGTCGAAAGATCTATTCATGAGATGATGTTGTTGAAATAATTCAAACCACAGATTACCAGTCTACGAGCTACGCCCGTCAGGCCAAGTGCCTTGCCAGCCGCCCCGAAGCTTCGGGGTTAGTGTAGGTTGGGAGAAATCTCAAATTATTTTACAGAGATTAAAGAGAAGAACAATCTTTAAATTAATTTGATTATTTTGAGATCTCTCCATGCGTCCGTTTCCCGATAATTCGTGAAACAGACTTAGTCGAGATGACATTATTCATGGTTTTTTTAAATAATTTGCGGCTTGAATTTGTGTTTCACACAAGGGGTTATAATATATATTTATGTTTTCAACCTCCACTCACCTCTTCAATTCTAGAAAGCAGAAACACCATTTTAGGAAAGAATGTGCTCTTTGAACATAAATTCAATTACTTTTGTTAACAGAATTTAAATAATTTATCGTCATCTTAACAAATAATACAAAAACCATGTTTTTTGTATGCTTTTTTACACTTACACCAAGAAGATTAATAAACAACTTTATAAAGAATTAATAATGAGTAAAAAATGGGTATTAAGAGGCCAATTCTATTCTATTTAATTAACTATCAATCAATTAAAGCCTAGGGGTATTGCGGATAGTATAATAATAAGGTAGATTGGTTTTGCAATGAGAGAGAAACATTTTGACAAGAGAGATGAGACAATGAGAGAGAGACA
>JAUVKP010000271.1 GCA_030596185.1 Fidelibacterota bacterium
GCGCTGAGATCATGGCATGGTTACAACTACCTCCGAATTTTGATAGCAAGAAAAAATATCCGCTCATCTTGAATATCCATGGTGGTCCGCGTACTCAATACGGGTACACGTGGTTCCATGAAATGCATACTTTTGCCGCCAAGGGATATGTGGTCGTTTATTCCAATCCCCGCGGCTCCCAAGGCTATGGTAAAGCATTTGCCGACGCTATTACAGGCAAGTGGGGACAACCGGCGCATGATGATATGATGGCCGTAGTAGATGCTGTTCTCGAAAAGGGTTTTGTGGATCCGGATCGTCTTTATGTGACCGGCGGTTCTTACGGTGGATATATGACCAATTGGATCATCACTCAAACCCAGCGTTTCCGTGCAGCGGTTACTCAGCGTTCAATATCCGATCTCGGTACATTTTTCGGTACCTCGGATATCGGCTGGGATCTGGTTGATGAGTTTAAAGGTACGCCCTGGGAAAAACCTGAAGTTTACGAAAAATGGTCACCTTTGACCTACTTGAAAAATATTAACACACCGCTCATGCTCATCCATTCTGAAAATGATCTGCGCTGTCCGATGGAACAAGCCGAACGACTTTTTGCTCCATTGAAATATATGGGAAAAGAAGTACGATTGGTTCGTTTTCCTGAATCTTCTCATGGACTTAGCCGAGGCGGTCGCCCGGACCGCAGGATCAAAAGATTGGATTTGATGGTGGAATGGTTTGGGAAATACAAATAGCGAGTAGGGAGAAAAAGAAGTGTCATCCTGAGCGCATCCCGATGAATATCGGGAGTAGTCGAAGGATCTCAAATTACTGAAAATGTTTAAATGATGTATAGAATTTTATCTATAACAAAATTAATAAAATACCTCTATTAAGGTCTTGCGCATATAACGTACGGAGTAAAGGAGAATATTTACTTCATTATTCTAAAATCGATGTTCCTTGTTCTGAGATATATTTGAGAAAAGTAAGAGATATAAGTAATTTGAGATCTCTTCCGTCAGCTGTCGGATCGAAATGAAAAAAAATACATTTGGAGAAAATTATGAAATACACAAAACTAGGTCCCCGCGGCCCGCTTGTTTCCACCATCGGTTTCGGTGCTTGGGCGATAGGTGGTATGAATTGGGGCAAGACAGATGATGAAGTATCGAAGAATGCTTTAAGAAAAGCCATTAAGAATGGATTGACTTTTATTGATACGGCGGATGTATACGGCTTTGGTCATTCCGAAGATCTGATCAGAGAAGTTATTGAGGAGATGGGCGTTAAAGATAAGATCGTCATTGCAACAAAAGCAGGGAATGATTTTTATAACACAAATGATAATGACGATATTGGATATGGCCCGATTCGTCAAAATGCAGACTATAATTACATTATTTCAGCTGCGGAAAAAAGCCTAAAGCGTTTGAATGTGGAAGCATTGGATATTCTTCAGCTGCATAGCCCCGATACAGAAAAGCTTCAACGTGACGAGCCTTGGCTTGCTTTGGAAAAATTAAAACAAGATGGTAAGATCAAACATGCCGGGTGGAGTATACAATCTTTCGGTGAAACCTCTCAAGCCTTCCTGCTTGATGATCATAAAGATCTTATTGATGTTATCCAAGTGCGATATAATTTACTGGAACGCAAAGCTGAAAATGTCCTATTTAAGAAATCAGAAGAATACGGTATAGGTGTCATTGCACGCATTCCATTACTTTTTGGTTTTCTCACAGGGAAATTTACCAAGGACTCAACTTTTGATGCTGAAGATCATCGCTCAATGAATCTGTCATCCGATAAACTAAAAACCTACCTGACACAATTGGAAAAAATGCAGCCGCTTTACGATAAGTACCCCGAACAAACCAAAGCACAGCTTGCTCTACGTTTTTGTATTACACATCCTGCGGTTCATGTTGCTATTCCCGGGGCAAAGACGGAGAAGCAGGTATTGGATAATATTGGAGCATCGGATCTGGCGGCAATTCCCCGTGATGAGATCCCAGAACTGTAGTATTTAATGTCGCGATATCTAATTATTGATATTGCGACGATTACCATCGATATATAACGTAGAGACGCAGCATGCTGCGTCTCTACAGATGTCTTCTTGATATAATCGCAAAGCCCTCAACTTGTTGAGGGCTTTGCATCTAATTCTATGATTCGGATATTACGTTTTTCGTCTCACGTCTTACGTCTCACGTCTCACGTTTTATTCCGTGTCATCTGCTATTATATCTTCATTAATATTGATTGATTTTTCTTTCAGTTGTTTCAGCAATCGCTCCTGCATTTCTTTAGCAGGATCTTCACCATATAGCTTCAGTAAATAGGTAAGAGCAATAGTTTCTACGATAACAGATATTGTTTTACCCGGATTGATGGGTAACCTGATATGCGGAATATCAACACCGAGGATATTAGTAAAATCCTCATTGAGACCAAAACGTTCATAGTTCTCTTCAGGATCCCAGCGTAGCAGTTCGATCATCATTTCTACACGTTTTTGTACACGGACGGCTCGAGCACCAAAGATCTTTCTGATATTGACAATTCCCAAACCCCTGACTTCGATAGTATCTTGTAAAAGTTCTTCAGGTTTGCCAATAAGAACATTTCTGCCCGTTTTTTGGATGCTGACCACATCATCAGCAACGAGGCGATG
>JAUVKP010000081.1 GCA_030596185.1 Fidelibacterota bacterium
ACGATGCAAACAGAAAGACAGACACAAATACTCAATAGCTCAATGGAGCTGATCGCCGATAAGGGGATCCAGGGATTTACGATAAAGAATTTATCGGAAAAAATAGGGATTACAGAACCGGCTATCTACCGTCATTTTGAGAGTAAAACGGATATTTTAAATACCATTCTAAATAATTTCAAGGAGATGATAGGAACAATCTCTTTAATGCTTGAAAGTTTTGAGGGGACTGCTATTGATAAAATATCCTTTATGTTTTCACAATTACTGGAAATTTTCGACGAACAAGCCACAATTATTTCAGTCATGTTTTCGGAAGAAATATTTAAAAATGAATTATCATTAAAAAATAATATTTGTGAAATACAGGATCTTCATCAATTAAACATTGAAACGATTCTCGAAACAGGTCAGGCGAATGGAAATATTCGTCGTGATATAGATAAAAGAATTTTGGCCCTAATGCTAATGGGATCTTTCCGTTTATTGGCTAAACGTTGGGATTCAAGTGGACATAAATTCAATTTAAAATTGGAAGGAGAAAAACTTATAAATTCATTCAAGCTAATTATTTTAAACAATTAAGTCACAAAATTGATATTTGTGAATGTCGCTTACTCTTACGAACGCAAAACCCCATAAGACAATAACAATGGAAAAATTCCTAACCAAATTACTCAACTATAAATGGTTATCGATGATAATCATTTTAGTGATCACAACATTTTTCATTTTTGAAATGAAACAAAATACAACAATGGAAACCAACTTAGATAAATACATGCCCAAAGATCATCCGGCATTTATTTACAGCGATAAAGCTGAAGCATGGTTTAACATAAATGATGGTATTATAATCGCTGTCGAAAACAAAAACGGCATATTTAATACTGAAACACTCGACACCTTAAAACAATTGACCAAACGTTTTCAGAATTTTGATGAAATAGAAAAATCGGATGTCAGATCGCTTTACAATGCCGATAATATCGTAGGATCTGAGGACGGAATGGATGTAAAGCGCTTTTATAAGCGTGTGCCCAAATCTGAAGAGAAATTGGCTGATCTAAAAGAAAGTGTGCGTAAAAACGACATGATCTTTGGACGAATGGTTTCCGAAAACGAGCAGGTAACCATCATCATGGCCGAAATTGGCAAAGATGTTTTTACAATGGATTTCTACGATAAAATTTTAAAGTCTGCCAAACGATCAGAAACGGACGATATTAAAATTCATGTTGCCGGACGACCTATAGTTGAAGGTGAATTAGCCCTTTTAGGTCCGGCCGATATGCAAAAAATGGTACCTATCGTTATCTTGGTGATCATGGCCGTTTTATTCATCACCTTAAGAAGTCTAAAAGGCACATTTATTACCTTAGGCGTTGTTTTCCTGTCAACCATTTGGGCCTTTGGTCTTATGGCCACCGTGGGTATTCCCATCTATGCAGTGTCAACCTTACTTCCTATTATGCTTATAGCAATAGGAGTCGCTTACGGTATCCACTTGTATATCCATCTGCATACTTTTGTTGACCATAATCCTAAAGCTTCAAAATTAGATGCGACAAAAGACATGATCAAGCATATGTGGAAACCGGTCGTTATGACATCCGTTACAACAGCTGTCGGCTTTATTTCACTGCTGACATCACAGGTTTTTCCGGTTAAATATTTTGGTATTTTTACCGCCTTTGGTATCCTAACTGCCATGGCTTTATCATTAGTATTTTTACCGGCTGGAGTTATGATCTTTGGCTTGCCCAAAGCCAGGAAAGTTAATCACGACAAGGAAAAAGAAGGTCATTCGCATTCAAAATTAGCAAATAACTTTGCCACAGGTATTATTAAACACAAGTATGTATCTATTATCGCGGCCGTTTTAATCATTGCAGTATCGCTAATTGGCATGCAAAAGCTATGGATAAACTCCAGTTTCCTCGACAAGTTTGAAAAAGACAGTGATATTGTTCAAACCGATAAATTCATTAATAAAAATTTTGGTGGAACGAGCTCATTAAATTTAATTCTTGATGCCGAGGGGAAAAAAGATGTCTTCAAGGAGCCGGAAGTCTTGAAATTGGTTGATAAAATGCAAAAAGATGTCAACACTCAACTCGAAGTTGTGGGAAACACCTTTTCGCTTGCCGATTATATGAATAGAATGAATAAGGTCATGAATGCCGATCAGGAAGCCTATAATACAATTCCTGATGACAAAAATATGATCGCTCAGTATTTATTGCTGTACGAAATGTCCGGTGATCCGGAAAATTTGGATAAAGTCGTCGATTACAATTATGAGAAGATAAATGTCAGCTTTCAACTAAAAAAAGACGACTCTAAAGCCATTAACTCGGCTCTCGATATCATTCATAATTATGAAGATGATTTCAAAGATTTAGGCATAAGCATGAATTATGCAGGCAGCGGTTATAAAGCACTTGTCTTTGCCGATCTAATTCTTGAAGGACAGATTAAAAGCTTAGCCCTTTCACTGTTGATCATCATTGTATTGCTTTCAGGTATGTTCAAAAGCATTAAAATCGGATTAATAAGCTCTGTCCCAATTATTCTTACGGCACTGATTAGTTTTGGCATCATGGGATTTTTAAATATTCCATTAAGTACTACAACCGCCTTGCTTTCGAGCATTGCTATTGGCATCGGGATCGATTACGCCGTTCACTTTTTGGAACGATACCGAGCTTATGCGTCAAAAACCGACAACAAAATGGAAGTTGCACAATTAACCATGGCTCATTCGGGGAAAGCCATCATATATAACGCCATCATTGTTATTGCGGGATTCCTGGTCTTACTGTTTTCCGTCTTTCCACCGAACCGCGAGCTGGGAGGCTTGGTCTCATTGAACATGTTCACCAGTCTTGTGGGGACTCTCACCATCATGCCGGTATTGCTTTACTTAAGCAATCTGTATTTCAAGAAAAAATCAAATAAATCTAAAAGGATGAATAAGAAAAATGAAAATATATAAATCAATCATCGTTACGACACTTGTATTACTAGCAAGTCTTAGTGCAAATACGCCCTTAACAGGAACTCAAATAATCGGAAAATCCTATAATCGCCCCACTAGCGAAGATCAAACAGCCATGCTTACCATGACGCTTACCAACAAGAATGGTCAAACCCGAGTCAGAAAAATTCAGCAATTCTCAAAAGATATGGGTAATAATGAAAAAAGTATTATGTTTTTCGTCTCCCCCGCTGATGTTAAAAATACATCATTCATGAATTGGACTTACGATGGCGACAAATCGGATGATCAATGGATATATTTACCCGCTTTAAAAAAAGTGAAACGAATTTCAAGCGATAGTAAGAGCGACTACTTTATGGGCTCTGATTTTACTTACGACGACCTGGGAGGTAGAAAGATCAATGCCGATGTTCACACCCTGCTTCGCGAAGAAACCGTAAACGACAAAGAATGTTATTTGATCGAGAGCGAATCCAGAGACGAAGACTATATGTATTCAAAAACGATCACTTGGATAGATAAAACAACTTTTATTGGTGTTAAAAAAGAATTTTATGATGAAGATGAACAACTACTTAAAATTCTTGAGATCAAAAAAGTGGAGAAACTCTCTGATATATACATCATTACACATTCAGAAATGAAAAATGTGCAAAAAGATCATTCAACCACGATAACTCTAAATAATGTAAATATCAATTCGGGAATTTCTGAAGGCAAATTCACTGAACGCATGATGACAAGAGGCATATAAATGAAATTTTCCATGATAAAAACAAAAGTGACCATATTCTTGGCTTTGGTTTTATTTAGTCAATTTGCAATGGCACAAGGCATAGATATATCCGGCTTTGCAAGAACATACGAAGGAGTTAATGTAAATAATGGCGATTTTTCAATCGTTCAACAAACATTAAATCTCAATTTTGAAAAACGTGGTAACAAGGTAACTTTAAAAGCCAATCCCATGGCTTACCTTTATAATCAAGACAGCTTATCACTGGGTCTTAGAGAAATCTATATGGATATGTATTTCAAGAATTTTGATCTGCGTCTTGGAAAACAGCAAATTGTATGGGGAAAAGCCGATGGCGTGTTTATTACCGATATTGTTTCACCACTGAATCTATCGGAATTTCTACTGCCGGACTTTGATGAAATACGAACGGGAATTATATCGGCAAAATTAGATTATTACATTGGAAACAGCACGATCGAAGCCATTTGGATTCCTCAATTTGCCCCAACAACACGCCCGGATGCCAACTCAATATGGTACATAGAACCTGAATTCCCCGTAACGCCTACTTTCGATTGGAGCCAAAGTACCATAAACCCATCATTGGAAAACAGCGAAATGTTCTTAAAATGGTCAGCCATGACCTCAAAACTTGATTTTGAGCTTATGGGAGGCTATACATGGGACGATAATCCAAGCATGCATGTCCAGAAGCAATTCGGAATAAACAACACCACAACACCCCCAACACCCATGTTAACCGGTTTAACCATCACACCTCAGCATCATAGACTGGCAGTTGCAGGAGGTTCATTTGGTGCAGAGATCCTGGGAGTCGTACTCCGAGGTGAAGGAGCGTATTACAATGGTAAATATTTCCAAACCGAAGATCCATCCGCTGAAGATGCTTTAGTTCAAAAAGACTATCTCAATTATGTTGTCGGATTAGATTTTAACATTGGAAGTGTAATACTCAGCACACAGTTTATTCAAAAATATATTTTGGATCATGATGAATTGATGAGTGAAGATGAATTCCAAAGCACCGCAACTTTTGTAGCTCGTTACAACATGTTGCGAGAAACACTTCACTTGGAACTATTCTCCTATATTGGTTTGTCGAACAAAGATGCCTTGATCCGTCCTAAGATCTCATACGATTTTGACGATAGTTTTTCGTTGCATTTAGGCGCCAATATTTTCGTGGGTGATCGTGAGGGACAATTTGGTCAATATCAGGATAACACAATGATCTATACGAAAATTAAATATAGTTTCTAATGCTTTGATATCAAGTTTCAAGCTTGAAATTTTTACTCGTGATAAATTCTTAAGTACATCGCGATATTTCTCGAAAATTTGACTTTCTCAAATTTTTCTGCAAAAACAATCTGGACATACAATTGTGAATAGGTATTCGCCATGTATCATCCTAATTGTATCGCGCCTACGTAGCTTGGTTTGTGCATTATGCCAAATTACTACAAAGCTACCGTCCTTATGGGACTACATTCATTTATATCCCCTCCTTCCTTTATCTTTGGGCGACTCTCCCGATGTATATCGGGACCCCTACATAAGCATCAATATTATACCAATCCCCAAATCAACAACCATCTACATTTACCGCTCACAACTCCATTCATAATCCATCATCCATAATTCATAATTATCAAATATTCCTCACATAAAAATCCCCTTTCCCACGTTCCACATAGCCTTTTATCTCCAAATCCAACAGCACTTTTATAATAGTTAGGTATTCTTTTAGAATATATTTAAAAATAATAGTTGTTTTGTCCCTAATTTTTGCTATTTTTGGGACATAATAAGATTATGTCAGCACTAAAAGAAATAGAAATAATTTTAAAAAAGAAGAAACCGGGGAGTATTCTTTTTATCTCAGACTTTTTTGAGATAGCAGATTACG
>JAUVKP010000044.1 GCA_030596185.1 Fidelibacterota bacterium
GTCGGCATTTTTCGTTTCTGTTTAAAAATATTTCTGTATGTGTATTGTACATTGATTTTCATTCAATTAAGTATTAAAATTAACTCATGATGAAAAAACGAATATTAGTCCTTGTCTTTGCACTAACTACACTTACTTCATTTGCATTGTCAGAAGTACTTTTCAGTGCCAGTGCTGATGTTTATACACGCTATACTTTTAGGGGTTTTGTACCTGCTGGACCTCAACCTTCTTTGGGCTTGAATTTCTCTGCTTTCTTTTCGGACGCAAATCTCAACCTTTCACAGTGGTATGTTAATTCTTTAAGCGATATTTCGGCTTATCACGAATTGGGGACGATGCTAAGCTACTATCATTATTTTACTGATCGTTTGATCGCATCAAGCGGATTAACCATGTACCTCTTCCCTAACTTGCCCAATTCTCCATTGGCAGGAGTGGAAATGAACCTTTCTTTGGCTGATGTAGGTTTTGTTATCCCCTACTTTATAGAAACATATTTTGATTTTATTTTAAAAAGTTGGTATGCAAAATTTACCTGCGGCTATACTTTTGATGCCTTTTTACCAATCAATTTGACTATTTCCGCAGCAATGAATATTCTACCTTATTTTCGTTACGGATCTCCTGTTCCGGCAGGATTTTCTGATGCTGCAATCCATTTAAGCACCTACATGACTTTGAAAAAATGGCAAATCACACCAAAATTTTCTTACATCATAGCAAATGAATCCATACATTCAAATGACATGATTCAAGCAAGCGTTAATCTTGCTTATACCTTTAGATAAAGGAAGAACAATGAAAAGATCAATTATATTTTTATTACTGTGTGCTTTTACTTTTATTTATGCCCAAGTCGAATCAAGCGTCGTTATTTACGAAGATGGATTCAAGGGAGCTCTTACCGCTAACGGTGATATATTTTCTCAAGATAAACTAACAGCGGCACATGAAACATTGCCATTGGGTACTCAAGTGGAAATATTGAACTTCCGAACCGGTAAAAAAGTGCAGGTTATTATCAATGACAGAATTCAGAATACTGCAAATATGTTCTGGATCTCACGTGCAGCAGCAGATAAACTCGAGATCAATACTGTCTATCCCATTGAAGTACTTTATACCATTATTGGTGATCTTCCTGAAATTGAACAGACAGATGTGTACAAGAAACTTTTTGCTTCTCTTGCTGAGAATCTTGAGTTTGCTGTAGGTGATCCGAGAATCCCACGTTCTGAAGGCGATGAAATATCAGCTTATGGGATCCAAATTTATTCTTCAGCAAAAAGAATGGATGCCGTTACCCTATCAAGACGTATACAGGAAGAATTGGAATATTTAAGCTACTTCGAAAAAATTAAATTAAATGAAGGTATTCGATATAGAGTCATTATCGGTGATTTTCCAACCATAGATGAAGCTCTTGATTGTTATTGGAAATTACAACACGACATCCCTGAAATATTCCTTGTGGAAATCTATTAATATGACTCATATCCATCCCCTCCTAGACCCAAAGAAACAAGAACGAGCACAAGAATATGAGATTAAAAAGCGAAGAATATCTTTCTTGAATCTTATCTTAGGTTTTACTCTCACACTGATATTCATTCTTTTAATTAGTCAGTCTTTACTTGAATACTTACCTAAATTCCCGGCTTTTCGTTTTCTGTTATTTCTTTGGACACTTGCACTTTTTTCTCTGCCTTTTGACCTTATCCTGTCCTTTAGATCAGGTTACAAGCTTGAACACGAATTTGGATTTTCCAACCAGAACAAAACTCAATTCTTTAAAGATGAGTTCAAAGGATTTCTGATCAATTTGGTCATTAATCCACTTATTGCTTTGATCCTCTTTCTTGCTTTTCGTATTTCCCCCGACCTATGGTGGCTTTGGGCTGCGTGTGCAATGATCTTTGTATCTGTTATTTTTGCAACATTGTATCCTGTCGTTATCATGCCCCTCTTTAATAAATACACTCCGATTGAGGATGAAGAACTCACAACGAAACTTGGGGCAATACTTCAAAAAGGCGGTTTAAAGATAAAAGGTTTCTATTTACAGGACATGAGCCGTCAAACCAAAAAAGAAAATGCTTTTCTGGGTGGATTGGGAAAAACACGACGGGTGGTTTTAAGTGATAATATAATTAATAATATGTCACTTGATGAACTGGAAACCGTGATCGCCCATGAAGTCGGGCATTACAAACACCAACATATGTGGAAAAATATTTTATTAGGTGCGATCTATCAGCTAATAACATTTTTTCTGTCTCATCAGATCATGCTAAGGATAAATCCTGACTATTTAAAATCATTTGATAATATGCTTATAGCCTATCCGGTGTTTTTACTTTGTTTTGGCGTTATTCATATGCTGGTAATAGGACCTCTTTCCAATGCTGTATCACGCTATTTTGAGAATCAAGCTGATCGTTATGCTTTGGATATGACTCAAGATCCGGAAGCATTCAAACATGCTATGTCAGGACTTGCAAACCGAAATCTTTCCAATGCCTATCCTACACCTTTCATAAAATTCATGTACTATTCTCACCCGCCTGTAGGCGAACGCTTGAAGATGGGTGATACTTGGAGTTCTCTACATGAGGATCAAGAAGCACAGTCATGAAGTTATAAAAAATTCCCGGCCATCGGAGCTTTCTCTGGTGGATCGTGAACGACGACAGATATTTGTAATAGCTGATAATATTCGTTCTTTACATAATATCGGTTCTCTTTTCCGTACCTCAGAAGCTGCTGGAATTGAAAAGCTTTACCTTGTTGGGATCAGCGGTACTCCACCCCGCAAAGAGATCAGTAAAACAGCTATCGGTGCCGAAGAAAACGTCCCATGGGAATATTATGCTGATATTATACCCCTTCTAAAATATTATAAATCCGAAAATATTCCAATTATTGTCCTTGAACACACAGACGGTTCAAAAAGTTTTCAGGAGATTGACTATTCTTTTCCGCTTTGCCTTGTTGTAGGAAATGAAGTGGATGGGATTTCCGAAGAGGTCATGGATTATGCCGATATGGCAATTGATATCCCTATGTTCGGTATGAAACAATCACTGAACGTTTCAGTTGCCTATGGAATTATGTTGTACGAATTGATCAGACAATTATCAAAGAATGATCTTTCCTAAAACACATGACCGAGAGGCTCCCGTGACCGAAGGAATATTACCCGGCAACGCTCTCAAAAATAAATATCCAAGATAGGCAAAGCCAAAAGCTTCTTTAATTTCACTACTTATGCCCGGTAGATCAAATTTCATAAATTTACATGTTGGCAATTCTTCTTTCAATCGTTTCATAATGAAACTGTTTTCAGCACCTCCACCGCTTGCCATGATATCTACGGAGTGATTTCCCTGCTTTGCAAGATCGTTAATATCCTTACTGATACTCATAATTGTAAATTCTGTCAAGGTCCTAATAAATGATAACCATTCGCCTTGAGAGACGGGATTTACTTTTTGTTTCAGTTTTTCGTAATAGACATATCCAAATTGCTCTTGACCCGCAGATTTTGGAATAGATCTATGAAGATAATCATGATCCATCATGGAATTAAAAAGACATGTATCAATCTTACCCAATGATGCATATTTTCCGTCTCTGTCAAAAAGTTCTTTACCTTCAGTATAGTCAATTACAGCTTTATCGATAAGAGTATTTGCGGGACCGGTATCCCATGCAAGAATTTCTTTTTCGGAACTGCGAGGTGGAAGATAGGTCATATTAGCAATACCCCCCATATTCAAAGCAATGACTGCTGAGTCTTTTTGACGTAAGAGAAAATCATCCACGATCGGAATAAGAGGTGCACCTTGTCCGCCCAAAACAACATCGGCTGTACGAAAATCATAAATGATTGGTTTCTTGCATTTCTCGGCTATACACTGAGCTTCACCTATCTGCAAAGTATAATTCGGTGCCTGATGCAATAAGGTTTGACCATGATTTGCAACTACATCGTATGAAATATTTAACTTTGAGATAACATTACCATACCATTTTCCTAATTTCATATTCAATTCAGCGATTTCAGATGCTGTTAGCTCTAAAGGGCGCTTAAATACTTTGGAGAATTCTACCGGATAAGGAATAAAACCCGTATATGTCACATTATATTCAGGATACTTATCTAAGCCTTTAAACTCAACGCAAGCAATATCTAAGCCATCCGCTGATGTACCTGTCATCATACCTAGTATCTTTAGTATTTTCTTCTCTTGTAGATCAATAAACCGTTTATACATAAATAACCTCATTGTTTGAGGCAAAATACAATAAAATCCTTTTTAATAAAATAATTCATTTGTAAAATAGTTGATAATTTCAATTAGAGGTATTTTATGTCTTACATTGAGAACATTCAGGCTGATCTTAAAGCGGCTATGCTAAACAGGGAAAGTGATAAAGTTAGAACTTTACGCATGTTGGTTTCGAAATTACGTGAAAAGAAGATCGCGTTGATGAAAGATCCTGAAGAAAGCGATGAATTGGTTGTTCTAAAGAAAGCTGCTAAAGAACGTCAGGACTCAATTTCCACTTATTTGAATGCAAATCGCGAAGATCTTGCCAATATTGAAAAAAGTGAACTAAAGCTGATCCAAACTTATTTACCTCCCGAAATGAATGATGCTGCTATTGAGGTTATCGTAAAGAAGGTCATTGCAGATACAGGCGCTTCTTCCATGGCCGAAATGGGGCGTGTTATGGGAGCTTCAATGAAAGACGTTAACGGACAAGCAGATGGAAAACGCGTTCAAGCTATTGTTAAAAAATTGTTAGGAGCTTAATATGTATTGGGTAGATATTGTTACGATCCTAGTTGCTATTATTTTGATCTATAAATCATATCAACAGGGATTGCTCAACTCCGCATTTCGCCTAGCCGGACTTGTTCTGGGTATTATTGTTGCCGCAAACTTAGGTGCATGGGCCAGCGATCTGCTTATCATGCAATTTAGTTGGACACAGCAAATAGCAGATATAGTCGGCTATATTGCTATATTCGTTATTGTCATTCTGATTGCCCAGATAGTCGCTTACTTTCTGCGCACCATTATTCATGCCATTAAGCTAGGATGGCTGGATAAAATCGGTGGTTTATTGCTTGGAGCTTTAAAAGCTGCGGTCATACTAAGCTTAGTCTTTATGCTTTTGATCGCTATTCCTTCAGATACACTAGGTAAAGATATTCAGGAAAAATCATTTTCCTATAAGCTTTTAGGCGACTTCGCACCTTCTTTATACGAAAAACTAGTTCAACCAAATCTAAAAGAAGGCGAGATGCGAGAACGTTTGGATTCATTGCTATCCTCTAACATAGATTCGTTGAACATTATTGGTAATTTTGAGAGTCAATTGGAAGGTGTTGATGGAACGGATCGTGAATTTGTTAATGAAATGAAAGCACGATTCACTGAAATATCTCTCTCAAAACAAATAGAAGTGATGAAAAAATTGTCTTCAGAAAATCCTGACATCCAGGAGATCATCAATATTCTTTATACTGAGAGTCCATGAAAAATAAACCCCTGCAACTTGCACTTGCCATCATTATCTCCACTATTGGACTATTCATTGCTTTCCGTGGTATTGAGTGGCAAAACTTTATTCATGAATTAGGGTCAATTAATCTTCTTTGGTACATTGGCGGCATGTTAGGTATGATCATCATTCTTTTCATTCGAGCCATGCGCTGGAAAATATTTTTATTACCTATGGGTTCTTTTTCTACAATAAAATTGTATAAAGGAACCATTGCCGGTTTCTTCACGAATTATATTCTGCCTTTTCGTATCGGTGAAGTGGTCAGAGCTTATATCACAGGACAATATATTGAGAAAAAGGGTGCTTTACTTATACCTTCGATCGTGATCGAACGAATGATCGATGGTGTATCTTTCTTTCTTTTTGTCGTTATCTTTTCGTTTTTTATTGATCTACCCCTTTCTGATAAACAAATTTTGATCGTACGTATCCTTCTTATTGGGATATTGGCACTTTTTGTTACAGCCATTTTCTTATATTACCGCTTACGCGACAAGATCACGATATTGCTTGAAAAGAAAAACGGCAAAGTAGCCAATTTTCTTAAAGACTTGCATCACGGAATGTTGGCGCTTTATAAAGTTAAGCATCCTATAAAGATCATCATTTACAGTTTCTCAATTTGGTTCGTAACCGGACTAACATACTGGGCGGGAATCAAAGCCTGTCATATAGAATTGGGAATTATTGAAGCTTATATTCTAATGACCGCAGCCATGATCGCGATCGCTATTCCCGCTGCTCCGGGATTTTTTGGGACATTTCACGCTGCTATCGTCGCTACATTGCTTGCAATGAATATTGATAAAAATACTGCAGCTTCTTATGCTTTTCTCCAGCATTTCATCGGATTGATCCCGATCGTAATCTTTGGTCTTATCCATTTTCTTGAGGCAAATGTATCTTTTAAAGATATCAGAAAAATGCAGGATAATAATAGTTGATAGTTGCCTGCCCTGCGTCCTCGAAACTTCGGGGTGGCGAAGCGGGGATAGTTGATAGTAAAAATAAAGGCGCGTTAAGCGCCTTTTTATTTTTAAGAATAAAACATTTTACGTCTTACGTCTTACGATTTACGTCTTTTTACTTCTTCTGCCTGAACATCCATTTAAGAAATTCAGGATCTGCATAAGCCGGTTTCCACGAGCCATGTCCTACTTCGGGATATTCCGTGTACTTTATTTTTGTACTACCGGCATCTTTAATAGCCTGGACCATATGACGGGAACGATCTGGGGGCACTGTTGTGTCATTACTCCCATGAAAGACCCATATCGGCATATCTATGAGTTTGATTGCCTGATTTTCATCAGCACCTCCACAGACAGGCGCAGCTGCAGCAAATTTGTCCGGCATACGTGAGATAAGATCCCATGTCCCATAACCTCCCATAGAGAGTCCGGTTATGTATATCCTCCTTTCATTGACAGGATATTCATCAATGACTTTTTGCATAAGTTCAATCACCAAGGCCATTGTTTTAGAGGGGTCAACGGGCATATCATGTGTGGGTAAAGCCCAATGCTTTTCCAACCAGCGTTTTTCAGTCGGACATTGAGGTGCCACAACATAGCAAGGATATTTTTTCAAGCTTTTTTCTGAGATGAAAGCCCCGGCACCCCAGATCAATTGGCGTTCATTATCATGTCCACGCTCACCTGACCCGTGTAAAAAGATAACTAAGGGATATTTTTTTAAAGGACATTTTTTCTGTGGTTCCAACATGCGATACAAAAGAGTATCATTGTCTTCATTAATGTATGTCTTAGCATCAAACAGAGCCAAAGATTCGGATGATGCTTCAATAGCAAAGCTAAATATGAATAGAGTAACAAGTATAAATACGCGTAAAATCTTCATGAATCATTCTCCTTAATTGTAACAGCGCATATTTACAAAATATATTCCATTATTTCCATCATTTTCATGCATCTTTTTTGTTTTTAATTTTGCAAACTATTTAAAAACTCAGTACATTTTTTTGTTAATAAAATAAACAGAAGGGCCATTGTAATGAACGTTGTAAAAATCCTACCTGAGATCAACGAGATCAAAGAT
>JAUVKP010000040.1 GCA_030596185.1 Fidelibacterota bacterium
GAATCTCTCTCTAAATCATATTATTCTTATAGCAATACACTTGAATGCTGTGTGGCACAACATGAATGAGTGTGAATGTCCTATGTCTAAACCCAAACTGATCATTTTCGTAATCGCGTTTTCGGCGTTGTTATTTGCTGAAGAATCTCGGGAATATGTAACTTCCCGAACAAATAATCCACCGGTGATAGATGGCATCCTTGACGATGCTTGTTGGGAGACCGTCCCCATGACAGGTGATTTCCGTATGCACCAACCCAATGACGACAGGCCGGCCTCTTTTGATACCGAGTTCGGTATCATCTATGATAATAACAATCTTTATGTCGCTATCAGGGCTTATGATCCTGAACCGGATAAGATATACAGACAAGTGGCAAGACGGGATGCAGTGAATTCAGAATTCGTTGCATTATGTCTCGACAGTTATTATGATAAATCCACTTGCTACTGTTTCTTTGTCTCAGCTTCCGGAGTGATGGGAGATATATTCATTTCCAAAGATGGCGAGAGCCTTGATAATAGTTGGAATGCAATCTGGTGGGCCAAAACAAATATTGACGATAAGGGTTGGACGGCTGAGTTTCGCATACCTCTTTCTCAATTGCGTTTTGTTAACAAAGATCAGCAAATCTGGGGACTGGATATGATGCGCGATGTTCATCGTCTCAACGAAGAAAGTTTCTGGATGGAACACAAACGCAATGATCAAGGTTTCGTTCACCAGTTCGGGACTTTGCGGGGACTTCATGATATTAAAGCTAGAAAAGTTCTTGATATCATGCCCTATGCTGTAAGTGATCTTAACACTTACGAAGCTAAAGAAGGTAATCCCTACATGGATGGTTCGGATCTTAATTTTTCAGCCGGTATTGATGGGAAGGTCGGCCTGACAAATAATTTTACTATGGATTTTACTATTAATCCCGACTTTGGTCAAGTAGAGGCAGATCCTGCAACAGTTAACCTCTCTGCTTTTGAGACCTTCTTTGGCGAGCGCCGTCCTTTCTTTATTGAAGGAAATAATATCACATCATTCACACTAGATGTCAATGGCGGTAGCGAACAGCTCTTTCACTCCCGGAGGATTGGGAGATCACCACATTACCGGCCCAACCTGGATGACAATGAATATGCTAAGGTTCCTCAGGGCACCAATATTATTGCGGCAGCTAAGATTACAGGACGCACAGAAAAAGGATTGAATATCGGCGTCGTGGAAGCGGTAACACAAAAAGAATATGCCGATGTTTCCCGTAACGGCATTGAATCACGCGAAGCCGTTGAACCTCTGACCAATTATACCGTAGCTGCATTGCGGCAAGATTTTAAAGATGGCAAGGGCCAGGTTGGTGGGATCATAACGGCTGTAAATCGTAATTTAAATGATGAACATCTTGATTTTCTTCATAAGCAAGCTTACACCGGTGGACTTGATCTGCGTTATTACGGAAAAGATCGCCTATGGCAGATTGACGCACGCACGATCGGATCATATGTTCAAGGCTCAAAAGAAGCTATTTCCGAAACACAGCAATCTTCCTCTCACCTATTTCAACGACCCGATGCCGACTGGGTAACTTACGACAGCACCCGCACTTCTTTAGCGGGGCATGGCGGTTCTGTCAGAATGGGTAAATTTAGTGGGACCTATCGTGCCGCAGTTAAAGTTCAATGGAAATCACCCGGATTGGAATTGAACGATATCGGATTTATAGGACGAACAGATTTGATAAGTCAGAACGTATGGCTCAGCTATCGAAAGACTGAACCCTTTTCCATTTTCAACGAGATATACGTCAATATGACACAGTGGAATAATTGGAATTTCGGCGGCCAACATTTGAATTCCGGACTTAACATTCAAGGTGAGGCTCATTTCAAGAATCTTATGGGTGCTGGTTTTGGTGCTGAATTGAATTCTGAATCTCTAAGTGCAACCGAATTGCGCGGTGGTCCAAATCTTCGACTTCTACCGTCAAACTTCAAATGGTTATGGTTCGGGACCGATCATACAAAAGACCTTCACGGATTCGTATTTTATCTAAATGGAATGAATAAAGATGAATTAATGAGCCATAACCGGGCTGAATTTGAGTTCAACTGGAAGATCAGTGAATTCATAAATATGACCATGTTTGCCGATTGGCAGAGAGAACATACAAGTTTACAATATGTGACCAATGTTGATTATTATGGAGATACTCACTACATACTTGCCCAACTTCACAGTGAGTCAACGAGCCTGCAATTAGGGCTGAATTGGAATATTTCCCCAACGATATCTCTGGAATATCGTGGTCGTCCATTTTTTATGAGCGGCAAATATGACCAATTCAAAGTCGTTACCGATGGAGATAATTTCATATATGAAGATCGTTTTGATCTCTTTACTGACAATATCACTCTGGCAGATGATGTTTATTCCTTTGATGAAGATCGCGATATGGTCACGGATTATTCTTTTAACGATCCTGATTTCGTTTATAATTCCTTCCAATCCAATTTGGTTTTCCGTTGGGAATATCAACCCGGATCAACTTTGTTCTTGGTTTGGTCCATGAACAATGCTGTTGGCAGTGATGGTAATCGTATCATACTTAGCGATAATATTCGCGCACTCAATGATGAAATACCCGATAATGTTTTTCTGGTAAAGGTATCTTATCGCCTAGGGCGATAAGCAATTGATAAAGGACAGTTGACAAAGGACAATGAGATGTCCAATGACTAATTGACAATTGACAATTGACAATTGACAATTGAATTTAATATCTTATATAAAAAGAGACGAAGCATTGCTTTGTCTCTTCTTTTATTGTCCATTAATAATTGATAATTAAATTGTCAATTGCCTGCCCTGCGCCGTGCCATGCCATAGCTTCAGCGAAGGCTGGTAGCCTTGGCGTAGCGAGGTCCTTTTTCAATTGTCAATTGTTGGTTCGCTTAACGAACCAATATCATCTTCTGCATAATAACAACGGGTTCATTATCAACAACAGCAACCAAGCGGCAAAGATAAACTCCACTGG
Source organism: Fidelibacterota bacterium (assembly GCA_030596185.1). Lineage (GTDB taxonomy): Bacteria > Fidelibacterota > Fidelibacteria > Fidelibacterales > Fidelibacteraceae > M50B103. Next base: position 3,033 of record JAUVKP010000040.1, read on the forward strand.
GTGCGGGTATGCCGGATTCTGTTTCACCATACCAACGAACGCTGTAGTTCTGAGCATCCTGATATTTGTTTACCAGCATATCCATCTCTTTCCCAAGCAAGTTATAGATCTTAATGCTGACCTGTGCGCCAACAGGCAAACTGTATCGAATATCGGTATATTCTCTAAAGGGATTTGGTGTATTGGGAAGCAGCTCCAATTTTTCGGGATTTGCCATGAGAAAGCGATCCACCTGATGCACATAGACCGGCATATAAAAAAGGATCACATCATGGCCATCACTGACCCTGATGGTAATAGCATCATCCCCGAATTTATAGTTTTCGGTGAAAAATATGATACCGCCTTTTTTGTCTTTTTCTTTTTTTGCCTTATTTATATTATCGTCAACAAGATAACGCACATAGCGGCCGGGGGTAATATCCCAAGTCAAGTCGCTTAGATCATTATCAATATCGAAAACAACATCTTCAAATATGATCGTATCGGAACTATTGGCTTTGAACGAAAGTGAATCCGGAAGACCTATGGTAAAATAGGGTGGATCATTTACTGCCAACACCGGAATTATCCATGTTTTATTGACCTTCTTTTTTCCATCCGTAGCAGTGAATACAATTTTTTCTTTTCCAAACCAATCTTCCAAAGGCCAAATAATCAAGGTGTCCGGTTGTTCATCAATATAAAAATTATCGCCGGCTTTGTAGTCTATTTTAATCTCGTCACCCTTGTCGGGATCAAACACAAATTGCCGCACATATGCGAGCGGAAGCACCATAGAACCGTCCTCAGCAATACTGGTGTCCGGTAATGCCTTCCAGCGCGGAGCGTCGTTTACCGGCTTAATGTGTATTTTCATGTAAGCCGTATCACGCAATCCACCGTCATGAACGATTATGCCAACACTGGCATCACCATTCCAATCCGCATTGGGCACAAGCGTAATTGAATTTCTACGCTCCTTGATCTTTAGATTTTCATCCGGAATAAATGACCATATCATATCAGAAGGTTTTGTTTCAACATCTTCAGCAAATTGTTCCAAATAACTAAAATCAAGTGCAAGAGTATCATCTTCGTTCCATGATCTTGGATCCGGATCTTGCAGGATGGGTTTATCATTAACAGATAAAACCCTCAGAGCATAATCCAGCGTATCGCTCAACTCACCGTCATTTACAACAATTCGTACATGAGCGTCACCAAACCAATTCTTATCTGCATAGAAATAGTATCTGTCATCCTTTTCCTGAACATAGATATGCCGTGATGGTACAAGCGACCATTCAAGTTCGTTTGAACTTGTTTCCACATCATTGACCAATCTATAGAGACTACTCTTTTTAACGGTCAGGGTATCATCTTCAAGAAAGATCCTTGGTGGAACTTTTAGGAGAAATGCCGGTGCATCGTTGACCGGTAAGACATGTATCCGCCAAATGCGCGAGGCAGTCAGTTCACCATCCGAAACGGTAAGTTCCAAAGAATCCGTTCCAAACCAATCACTCGCTGATGTGCAGCGAATCCGTGCGCCGTTGTAATGGGCGCGGACTTTTCCAAAACCTTTGACCTGCCATTTTAATTTCGATGATGAAGTTTCAATATCCTTGGCATATTTTTCCAGTTCTGCCCGATTGATAAATATGATCTCGTCTTCATTGAATAATTTGTCGGGCAACAATGCCAGTTCAGGTGCATCGTTCACGGGTAAAATTGTGATCGTCCAATAAGCCGTATCTGCAAGTTCACCGTCACTGACCGTTAAGGTCAAGACATCCTCACCGAACCAATTCTTCTCGGGCATGAGTGTGATTTTGTCACCCTCAGCGGAAATGGATACGTGCTCACCCGAGTAGACATGAAAACGCAACAGCGAATCGGGTGTTTCCATATCGCTTGCGTGCCCATCGAACCAAGTCAATGGCAGCTGGTAAAGTTCGTCTTCAGGGAATTCTAGAGTGGCTATTGACGTCCATTGCGGTGCGTCATTCACGGCTTCTACCGTGATCTGCTGAACAAGTGTATCATTTGCCTTGCCGTCACTGACAATAAAAAACAGATTGTCTGTACCATTCCAATCATCGGCCGGACGGTAAAGAAATCTATCATTTTCTACCTGAACATTTTGGGGTTCACCAAGTAGCTCGATCGAAAGTTCATCAGCGCTATCAACATCACTGACATAAGTCAGCAGAGAATCTTTGTAAAGAGTCAGCTCATTGTCTTCAAGAACATTTTGAATACCCGGTTGCATATTAACGACAGGTGCATCGTTTTGAGAGAGAACAATGATGGAAAAATGAGCGGTATCGCGTAAATTTTCACTTTTGTAGATGATGCTCAAGATTGCTGTGCCAAACCAATTCTCATCAGGACTTATTGTTACCCCGGCACTATCGATTTTAAGGGTGATATTCTTGTTGTCTATTAAAGGGAAATAATTAATGCCACTATTTCTAGAATAATTATTGTAAGCAAGGTAGGTTTCCGAATCTTCGGAAATCGGGATCATCTCCGGAATCATGGCTTTCATACCCGTATTGGCATAGAAAAGTGGTCCGCTCAACCCGTTTTGTTGAATGATATCGGGAAGTTTATCTTCATTTAAATCATAAACAGCTATTTTTCCGTTTTCATCCGATAATTTAACTGTGCGATAAGAGCTATCTGCTTTTTGATAAGCAACATGCAATCCATTCTCACGAGTAATGCGATCTACAAGACCGTCAAGATCGAGATCCGCAAAGACCGTATCTATATAAATGATTTTTTTATCGCTTTTTATTACTTTTTTCTGGTCCGCATCGAGATGAAGTGCTGCCTGAAAATCACCGGCAATAAAAGTCCGTTGCGGAAAAGCCACAGCACTTGCCACTATTAGAATACCCGCGATAATAAGAAGGATTTCTCGTTTCATTTGTCACTATTTTTCAGGTTCGTTGCAGACGGTTAAATGTAATTTTTTATAAGTTGTTGTACAATTTAATTTTTAGGAAAGAAAAGGGAGTGTGGGATGTGGGGTCAGGGGTGTGAAACTGGGGTCTGGTGTCTGGAGTGGGGTGTCTGAAAGATTTGTTAAAGAATTCTGTGATATGTATCACTCAAACCTATCAGCGAGTTGAATATCGTTTTTTGTTTTTGTAGAATTGTTCAAAATATAAAAGGAGACGAAATGAAAACCCACAAAGATCTTGAAGTATGGAAAGATAGCCTTGAACTCACTAATGAAATCTATTCATTAACAAAGACCTTTCCCAAATTTGAACGTTTTGGACTATCATCACAAATGGAACGAGCAGCAGTATCTGTCACTTCGAATATTGCCGAAGGTTGGAAGGGCGCAAAAATACAATCTGAGATGTCATCCCGGAAAATAAGTCAGCGGCTTGTTTATCCGGGATCTAAACTATTTATTTCCTCCGCAATATGTCTGAGTGATCAATAATTGAGATCCCGGATAAAATTCTTTCAGAATTTTTCCGGGATGACATATTGTGTCGTTTCTGTCTTGGAACAGATATCCCAAAATCCCGCCACAAAACAAAAGGGCTCAGCCCCGATACTTCGGGGGAGCCCCTATTTCTTACCAGTCACCAGCCTGTCCTTCGTCCCCGAAACTTCGGGGTGGCGTAGAAGGATTACTAGTTTCTAGTTACCGGTTAAACAATTTTTGATTTACATTTCACACAATGCGTGGTATGCGGAACTTCTTCCAGGCGTTCATCGGGAATACGTTCACCGCATTCTTTGCAATAGCCGAAATCAATATCGTTTTCCAAACGTTCCAGCGCTTTATCGAGGAATGTCAGGAATTTGTTTTCACGCGCATATTGCATAAATGCTTTTTCACGTTCCTGAGCATCAGTACCAACATCAGCCATATGATAGGCGTAGTTGGAATCCAACTGTGAGCTTCCGGGTGAACTATCTATAAATGATTCGCGTTTTGTTTCAATTTGCGCAAGGGCTTCACTGCGTTTTTCAAGAATGATCTTCCGGAAATGCTTCCTCTCCGCTTTTGTTAGCTTGGGGCCTTTTCTTTTAATGTCCGGCATTTTACAATTCCTCTCTAAGATTATTTTACTCGAATAATATTAAGAATAATTACTTCATTTCCAACTTTTATTTCTTTGCTGGCTTCGGAATCTTTGATCTGCTTTTCAAGAAGTGTCGCAAGTGTCTCAGTTTCAAGATATTCGCGATAAACACTAACAGCTGTCATCACATCCTCACTTGCCTTAATAAATAACTCAATGCGATCGTCAACATTGAAATCGGCTTCTTTCCGCAAAGTCTGGATATGGCGGACTAAGTCACGAACCATTCCTTCTTGCTTCAATTCGTCTGTCAATGTCACATCAAGAATAGCGACATAGCCCTTATCTTCAACGGCCACCACGCCTTCTTTTTCGTTCACGACGATGTTGATGTCTTCCGGACCCACGTTGATGCCGGCCACTGATACAGCTTGGCCGCTTTGTATCTGTGCTGCTACGACCGCGCCATCCATGTCTTTCAGTCCTTTGACGATGAGCGGCATTTGTTTGCCGACTTTCTTGCCAAGGGTGACGAAATTGGGTTTGGCTTCGTAGGAGACATAGTCATCAATACTTTCGACCAGAGTAACGGCTTTGATGTTCAATTCTTCTTTGATCTGATTAGCCAATTCGGTGATATAGGATTTTTCTTTATCGTTCTTAGCTTTAAATAACATGTTTGCCAGCGGTTGGCGTGTTCTGATGTTCGCCTTATTACGTGCGCTACGGCCCATTTCAACGGCTTTGATGATGGTATCGATCTTGTTCAGAAGATCTTCATTGATCATGGTTTCATCTGCGACCGGGAAGTCTTGCAGGTGAACCGATTCGGGTGCATCTTTGTCCACGGACAGAACCAGGTTCTGATATATATCTTCAGAGACGAAAGGCAGGAT
>JAUVKP010000143.1 GCA_030596185.1 Fidelibacterota bacterium
TGTATGACTTTTTTTTGTGATGAACAATAAATATACGGGGAGGCTTGGGGGTCGGAGTTCAGATTGGGGGGGGGTTAGTGTAGAGACAAGGCATTGCCTTATCTTAAACAATAAATTATGAGTTACCACGGGCTTCAGCCCGTGGATATTGAGACATCCTATAGCGGGTTTTAACCCTGTCCAATCTATTCTACAAATGGGGTTTAAACCCCATAAGTTAACCCGTTGTGTGAAACAGATCAGAAAATGGGAATCGCATGTTGTCAATAGCTTTTTTGATGTCATTTCGACCGAGAGAGGAGCGAACGAGTGGAAAAATCTCAAATACTTGACTATAATGATGCAATTTGAGATCTCTCCGCTTCGTCAACCGTCTGTCGACGATGACTCCGGTCGAGATGACATTATTTATGGTGTTTTTGATAATTTGCGACTTGAATTTGTGTTTCACACAACGGGTTAAGTTAATAATTCTTTATCCCCGAGTTAAAACTCGGGGTAACTCAAACAACCTTGATTGAAATCTTTTCCTTGATATAAAAAAAAACCCATTCGTCAGCTGACGAACGGGGTTTAAATATTCATTTGAATGATTACTTAAGCGGTTAGAATATCAATCAATTTACGACCGCGTTTAGTATTAAACTGAACGGTGCCATCCGCTGTAGCAAATATAGTGTCATCGCCAGCAATTTTAGTATTTTTACCCGGGAAAAATTTTGTTCCGCGTTGACGCACGATGATGGTACCTGCTGTTACGACTTGTCCGCCGTAACGTTTAACACCCAAGTATTGGGGATTAGAGTCACGACCATTATTCGTACTACCTTGACCTTTCTTATGTGCCATAATTTATTCCTTTTCAGTCTTTTTCGCTACTTCTGTTTTTTTCGGCGCCGCAGCTTTCGGTGCTGCTTTTTTGGGTGCCGTAGCTTTCGGTGCTGCTGCTTTTTTGGGTGCTGCTGCTACTTTAGGCTTACCGACAGTGATCTCGTCGATCTTGATCTGGGTGTAACCCTGACGATGACCGCGTTTCACTTTGTAATCTTTACGACGTTTCTTTTTGAAAACAATGATTTTTCTGTCACGGCCGTGTTCAACTACATGTGCACTTACTTCTGCGTTTTTAACAAAAGGTGTTCCAATAGAAACTTTACCTTCATCATCAACAAGCATTACGTTGTTAAATTGAAGTTTATCTTTAACAGCGGCGTTCTGTAAGGGAACTTTTACGAAATCCGATTTCGCCACTTTAAATTGCTTTCCACTTATCTCTACAATTGCATACATTTTATTTGTTTCCTATTTCTTTTTCTTCTGCATCACAAACAGCCGATAAATATATTCATTAAGTGGCTTGCAGTCAAGCGATATTTAACAAATTATGAATGATGAATTTTGAATGATGAATTTATTGATAAATTTGGTAGAAAATGTTCCTATAAAGACTTACATCATAGAACAATTCACAAATGTCATTCCGGAATCCGGAGCACCATGACGGGGTATTGGGGATCTGAATAACAGTATTTATCCCTAATAGGACGAAGTGGGCAATAAATGAGATCCCGGATAAAATCCTACGGATTTTTCCGGGATGACAATTTAATTAAATTTGCAATTATAAAAGAGATGCAATAAATCGCGTCTCTACATTTTACGTTTTACTCTCCAATGATCTTTACAAGTATCCTTTTGGGTCTGCGACCATCAAATTCACCGTAAAAGATCTGTTCCCAAGGACCAAAATCCAAGCGACCTTTGGTAACTGCAACCACCACTTCACGTCCCATGATCTGGCGTTTATGATGCGCGTCACCATTATCTTCCCCGGTGCGATTGTGTTTATATCTCCTCGGAGAAGGATCAAAAGGAGCCAGGTCTTCCAGCCATTTCTTGTAATCCTCATGCAGACCGGATTCATCATCATTGATAAATACCGATGCGGTAATGTGCATAGCATTGACCAGACACAATCCTTCCTGAATACCGGATATATCAAGTATATTCGATATCTCTGGCGTAATGTTCACAAAATCCATGCGTTGAGGAACTGTTAGTGTCAAATATTCCGTGTGTGAACGCATCTATTTTTTAGGAGCTTTTACTTCTTTGGGTGCTTTAGGCTTAGTATCGCCCAATACCTTACCGATTGTTGCGACAAGCCCGCCGATATCAGTTAAATTGCTTGGCAGGATCATCGTATTGTTCTCTTTCGCAAGATTACCGAATTCGCCAATGTACTGTTCGGCAATACGTAAATTGACCGCATCTGCACCACCTTTTTCGTTGATGGCCAAAGCAATCTTTTTCAATCCTATTGCAGTAGCCACTGCAACTTTTTCGATTTCAGCTGCACGACCTTCAGCTTCATTGATGCGTCGTTGTTTTTCTCCTTCAGATCTGGCAATAAGTTCTTGCCTATCACCATCGGCCCTATTTATCTTTGCCTGTCTATCACCTTCAGATTCAGCGATCAACGCTCGTTTTTCACGTTCTGCTCGCATCTGTTTTTCCATAGCATCTTTGATACTCTGAGGCGGAGTGATATTCTTGACCTCATAGCGGGTAACTTTTACGCCCCATGGATCCGAAGCCTTATCGACAGCATTGACAATTGATACATTAATTGTTTCACGTTCTTCGAAAGTTTTATCCAATTCCATCCGACCGATAATACTACGCATAGTCGTTTGGGCCAGCTGTGTGGAAGCAAAACGATAATCATCAATACCGTAAGATGATTTCATGGGATCCATAACCTGCAGGTAAAGAATGCCATCAACTTCGACTGAAATATTATCTTTTGTAATACATGTTTGAGAAGCAACATCTAAAGCTTGTTCTTTTAGAGTATGTTTGTAAGCAACACGATCAGCAATTGGAACCAGCACATGGAATCCGGCTGTCAGCGTTTTTTTGTATTTCCCAAGACGTTCAACGATAAATGCTGATCTTTGTGGGACAACACGAATACTTTTTGCCAAAACAACAAAGGCAAAAATAAATAAACCTATCCATATAACGTTTAAAACCGTCATGTTTAACTCCTTATTTCATGGGTTTTATTTTTAATTTAATACTGTCTTTATCAATAATAGTGACTTTTGCCCCTTCAGAAATATCTTCATCCGCATAAGCTGACCAGGAAACACCTTTGAACAATATTTTTCCCTCACCATTTTTGATGGCTTTTTCAACTACTGCCGTTTGGCCGATATAATCATCCAAGCCTTCACTTTCTGCACCTTCCTGATTGGAAAAAAAGCGTTTTTTTAGTGTGCGACGCAAAAGAACTAAAGTTCCCACGGAGAATACGGTAAAAATCATCATTTGAACCCAAAATGCCATCTCAGGGAAAATCGACACAAATATAGCTGCAATCCAAGCACCCAAACCAAAAAAGACGATCACTAGACCCGGGATAATGAATTCCATCAGGATCAGGACCAACCCGACAACAAACCAAATAATAATAGGTGAAATATCCATTTGTATCTCCTTTTTTTAAAAATTATAAGGCAAAAAAAAGCGCGATTGAACTCGCGCTTTTTATCATTTTATATTTACAGATTAGCCTGTATAGTCTCTATATATTTGGCAATTTCCGCTTCGTCCATCTTTCCATCAAAACGATAAACCAAAACACCTGTTTTATCAAATACCAGTGTACAGTAACTGTTATCTGTTAAACCCCAAGTATTAACAAATACATGTTTCTTATCTGTAAGATAAAGAGTATCCGGATATTTCTTCTGTTTACCTTTCAAGATCATGGTAACAGCAAATCCTGGAAGCTTTGTTCCTTTGTAATTGATAACAGCAGCTGATTTTAACAAATCTTTTGATATATCTAAAACATCAAGCGTATCTTCTGCAGCTTCATTCATATCGGATTCGTCCGGATCAACATAGAACATTACCCAAGCGGTATTTTCCAGTTCACTGCTACACCAAGCAGATCTATCCATACGGCCGCCATTTTTTCCATCGAGTTTTAGCTTAACGGGTTTTTCGCCAATTACCAAAGCTTCTGCAAATGCAAAACCGGCAAGGCAAGCGATTGTCAACAAGACGATCAAGAACTTTTTCATTATTCCCTCCTAAAGGTAGTTAGTTGTTCGAAAATATAGGACTTTTTTATTCTTTTGCCAATACTATTTCTACCACCCGACATACTCCCCCGTTTTCTTAATGTTCCTATTAATGGTATCGCTCTTTAGGTGGGATAA
>JAUVKP010000206.1 GCA_030596185.1 Fidelibacterota bacterium
AATTCAAGTAAGCTGTAGGCTGTAAGCAGTAAACCAATAATATTATAAATTATTTCTTGTGTCATCTCGAACAGTCTACGCTCTACGAGCTACGACCGTCAGGCCATGTGGAGAGATCTCAAATTAATCGCTCAATAATAATGAGTTTGAGATTTCTCCGTTACGTTCATCCACCTTCAGTGGACTCACTTCGGTCGAAATGACAGATATATTTTTCCGTCTCATGAAGAATTTTTCAACTTTTCGCCTTTTTTAATGCCCAAAAGAAAAGGAACAGGTATGCCTGTTCCCTACATTTATGTAATCCAATTACTAATTTCTAGTCACGTCTTTAGATCTTACAATCAACAATAAGTGCTTCTAGTGCATCAGCACATACCGTTGCCCAATTTTCGGGTATATGACTGGATTTCTTCCAAGGATGTGTGAGTCCGCTAGATGAATTGATACGTGCTAGTTTAACATCGTATTTTGCTTTTTTTAATGCATTCATGACCTGTAGTGCGGATCCACCCTGAGAACCGACACCCGGGATCAACAGAGGAATATCATAGGGAGCATATTGCTCAGCCAATACTTTTAATTCACTAACCGACGTTGCACCGACAACAGCACCCGTACCCGGATATTTTTGTGACCATTCAATGATCTTTTTGCCCACAGCTTCATACAGAGTTGAACCATCCTGAAGCAAGAGATTTTGAAAATCTTTCCCACCCGCATTGGATGTGCGGTTAAGAATATAGGTTCCCTGCCCCTTGGTGCTGTATTCCAGAAAAGGAATAACGGAATCGGATCCCATATAAGGTGAAATGGTAACAGCATCAGCAACCCAGCGCTCAAAACCTTCTTTTGCATAATTTGAGGATGATGTTGCGATATCTCCGCGTTTATAATCCATGATCACGGGAATATGCGGGAAATATTCACGGCATAGTTTAATGGTTTTTGATAAAGCAAGTGAACCGCTGAAATCACCTTGCAGAGGAACATCATGCTTTAAATAGTACCCTTGATTTGGCTTAAAAGCAGCCGGCTTCAAGTAACGATTACTCATTTCATCAAATAGTTTCTCGAAGAAATTGGGAATGATCTCGTCAATTCGATATCCCAGTCGAGCCGGAAGATAATCCAGAACCGGATCTAATCCCATACATGTAACATTCCCGGCTCTTTCAGCCGTTTCTCGTAAAAAATTAAGATAACTCATATTTTCTTCCTTTATTTAAAGCGTTCACCCCAAGTAAAAGGAGAGGCTTGCCATTCTCGTAGAAGTTTAATTTGTTCTGTATTGAAGTACTTTTCTTCTTCAACGACTGCGATCAATGTATCTAGGTTGATCAAGGGGAAATATCGTGCGTTAACAGCATCAAAAGCATCTTGCGCCTTTTGGAATCCGTAGGAAAATATCGACAAGCAGGTATCTACTTTTGCTCCGGCGGACTTAATAACCTCAAGCGATTCCACAGAACTTCCTCCAGTTGAGATCAAGTCTTCAACCATAACCACATGCTTACCAACGATCATATCAGGATTGGGAACTCCTTCGATCTTATTCTGCATCCCATGACCTTTTTTCCATTTACGAGGATATATAAAAGGTTTTTCAATAATATCGGATAATAGTATGCCATGCGGTATACCTGCTGTCGGAGTTCCTGCTATCATATCACAAGGAATATTCTTCTCCTTGATCAATTTTGCGAAACCTTCAGCGATCAGACGACGATACTGAGGGTAAAATAAGAATAAGCGATTATCATTATAGATCGGCATTTTATAACCGGAAGCCCATGTAAATGGATTGTCGGGCTGTAATTTTACGGCCTTTATCTCTAGGGCAGCTTTAGCGATCTGTCGGGCAATGGTCTCCATTCGTCTCCTTTATGTTGTTAAATATCCCAAACATCTTTGTAATTATGGTCTTTGTCACAATACTTGCAGATAAACGTATTTGATTCGGTTTTATAGAAAAAAGGCATCGCATTCTCTGAATGTGAGGGGTGCGAGATACAATCCGGATTCTTACATGATATTTCATCAAATTCGTAGATCTTTGGTGGGAAATGTATCTTGAATTTCTTTTGGACCAAGCTGTCTTTAATAATATTCAATGTGGTTTCCGGTGCAATGGCCGAGAGTTTTTTCATTTTAACCAAGTCAAATTGGTTCAGCTCCGGAAGTGAAAGAACGCCTTTGTACTGTCCATCCTTATGCGATTTATAGACTCCATGAGAGGACACCACATTCAGATCAAGTATCTTGCGTGCTTTGTATATGTGCTCCCAGATCGTTGAAATATCCTCGCCCTTACCTATGTGATCGATCACAATTCCATTTTCCACCGGTTTTGTACCTATTTTAAATTCTTTGGGTACTGAAGTAAATGTAGAGACTTCTTCAATATAATTGACCTTCTTTTCTTCTTCAACAAGATGCTCTCCGTTGAAATCTTCACCCAGACTTCCTCCCAGCATTCCCACTAAAATTGCTCTGGTATAATAACCATTCATGGCTTGAAGATCCCAACCGTTGAGCAGTGTTTTATCCAAAAAGAGCGGTATAGTCGGATATTCACGGTTGCGCGGTAGCGGATGATAGAATTTTGTCCCTTCTTTCATCTGCTCTACCCATTCCTGGCGAAATGTCACTGATTTAGTTAGTCGCTCAGCATGTTGCAAGATATCCTCACCCATGCGCTCCAGCTGCAGACGCGTAAAATACCAGATATTGGCAATTTTCTTTTGTGCAAGATATTCTTCAATGGAGGCAAACTCACGGATATTATATCCGTTGCTTTCCATTTTCTTTTTATAGTGCGGCGGCATAGCCAGTTCATTTGGAGCGATAAGATCTACATCTACATGCTTGAATATGTTCAAACCGTCAGCTTTGGAGTGGACGGTTCGACCGTGGAAAAGATCACCGACCAGGGCGATATGGATATGATCACGATTAAAATTATTTTGTTCCAGAAAGGTGTACTCGTCAAGTATTTCCTGAGTGGGATGTTCATGTTTACCGTCCCCACCGTTGATGAATGAAGGCTTTTGAATTCCCATGCGCTCTGCGAACTGTCCCAAGTCATAATCCAGCCAGCGAGTCACACCTTCAAGTTTTGTGCGAATAATGTACAGCGAATAGGGGCTGTAGGTCGTCAGCATGCGGAATGTATCAGAGTAGCTTTCCTTTTTGCTGAAGGAAGAGGTCGTTGCATCAAAAATGTTGGTTTTGATGTTATGGAACTTCACAGCGTTCAAAAACGATTCCTTTGTTCGGGTACTGGGTTCCACAAAAACCA
>JAUVKP010000276.1 GCA_030596185.1 Fidelibacterota bacterium
TGATCCAATCACTATTGCGGGTGGAAGTTGCGCCTTTAATCCGGAGCCACTTGCAGATTTTATTGACCTCTTCGTTATCGGCGATGCTGAAGAAGTATCTGTGGAGATTGTGGAGATCGTTCGGGAACACAAAAAGAAAGGTTCAACGCGCGCTGAGATATTAAAAGCCTGCTCCATGCCGAAAAAAGGAGTATATGCACCGGCTGTTTATGATCAGAAGCGGGATGGTTTGGTTCGTGCAGCAAAGATTGCAACCCTGGAGCCTGGAAATTACAGCAATAAACCTATTATTCCACTACTGGAAGTTGCACAGGATCGCTTTGCGCTAGAGATCCAAAGAGGTTGTGGAGCCGGTTGTCGTTTTTGTCATGCGGGTATCATTTATCGTCCTGTACGTGAACGTGAACCAGAAGACTTGATAAAACAAACCAAAGAAACACTGAACAATACCGGATATGAAGAACTTTCGCTATTGAGTCTTTCAACTTCCGATTACAGCCAGCTTGAAAATTTAGTTGATGGTATTGCGCCAATGTGTGATGAAAACAATATCGCCATTTCGTTCCCCTCTCTGCGTTTGGATTCTTTCAATATGAAGATCATAGAAGCAGCTGGCAGGAGAAAACGATCCGGTCTTACTTTTGCGCCGGAAGCCGGTACTCAAAGATTAAGAGATGTGATCAACAAAAACATCTCAGAAAAAGATATATTTTCATCAGTTAAATTGGCTCTTGAAAACAAATTTCGCACATTGAAATTTTATTTCATGGTTGGGTTGCCAACCGAGACGGATAAAGACTTACAGGGAATTGTGGATCTGATAAAAAGATTATACGGCTTGATCAGATCTTATCCACGTGCTCAGGTAAATATCACATTATCGAGTTTTATTCCCAAGGCCCATACACCGTTTCAGTGGGCAGAGCATGTGTCACCGGAAGAATTGGAAAGAAGGATATATTTTGTGCGGAATCAATTGAAATTAAAAGGGATCAAGATAATGCATCGCGATCCTGAATTTTCAATTTACGAAAGTCTTATGTCGAGAGGTGATCGCACAGCCGGCGAAATATTATATGCCGCATGGAAAAACGGCGCCCGCTTTGACGCATGGACTGAGTTCTTCGACCAGAAGGCATGGGATGATGCCATTGCGAACAGTGGAAAGAAAATTGAAGATATGATCGGTTCCCGTGATCTGCACAGCGTATTGCCATGGTCGTTCATTCACACCGGAGTTGATGAAGATTTTCTGCGTGAGGAAATGGAAAAAGCCAAGCATGGAGAAACCACACAAGATTGCAGAGTACACTGTAGCACATGCGGATTATGTGACTCAGATATAAAAAATCTGATTGCCAAAGAAGCGAAAATTGAAAAAAACGAAGTAAGCGAGGTTAAGAAAAAAGAGATTGAACAACCAATCACTTACTATACTTTACGCCTTGAATATGAAAAGAATGGTATGATGCGCTATATCTCACATCATGATTTTATGCGAGTGATCTACCGCGTATGTAATATTCTGCGTTGGCCACTGCGCTTTACCAGCGGTTTTAACCGTCGTCCCCGAATTGCTGCGGGCTATCCCATACCCATGGGATTTGATGCCGGTAATGAAACCATGGATATCATATTGAATGCAGATGTCGAAAATCCCAAAGAAGCATTAAATGCAGTGTTGCCGGATGGGATTAAAATTAACAAAGCAGACAGCATTCAAGGAAAACGCCCTTCTATTATGGAACATACTAGTGAGCTTCACTATGTTTTTAATTTAATGGAAGAGGTGAGTACTGACAATATTCGATTACATCTGGACGAACAATTGTCTAAAGAAAAAGTGCTTTGCGAACGCAAGCATAAGAAGGGTTTAAAGACCATCGATTTAAAACCTTTTATCAAATCATGGGATATAAACGATAAAACCTTAAGCGTTTGCTATAAGGTTATCGAATCACAAACCGGACGCCCCGATGAATTTCTAAAACTGGCTTTTGGTGAAAATATCCCCTATTTTATCGGTGAGCGAAAATACGCCACCATAAAGGACTGAAATGAAAAGAAATATATACATTAGTGAAACCCCTTTAGAATCTCGTATTGCTATCATGGAAGATAAGCAATTAGTAGAATTCTATATTGAAACCCCGGAAGACGTTTCCACTGTTGGAAATGTTTATTTTGCAACGGTAGAGAATATTCAACAGGGCATGCATGCGGTTTTTATGAACCTTGGCATGGAACAGAACGGATTTCTTGGTTTTTCCGAGATTAAAGATTACATATCATTTGAAAATGGCAGCTTAAAACCAAGAACATTTACAGGCGCAAAAGACCTCAAAAAGGGTCAGCGCATATTGGTGCAAGTCGTAAAAGATGCCTATGCAAATAAAGGTCCACGTTTAACCACCGAGATCGCTATTCCTGGCCGGTTCGCCGTACTTGCCCCCTATCATGATGTGATAGGGATCTCAAAAAAGATCAGAAATTATAAACATCGCTCAAAATTAAAAGAGATCGCAAAGTCTATCAAGCCAGAAGGTTTTGGAATTATTATTCGAACTGTTGCGGACGGGAAAAAAGAAAAAGAGATCAAGCAAGATATTAAACAACTATTAAGTTC
>JAUVKP010000042.1 GCA_030596185.1 Fidelibacterota bacterium
CAAAATAGATCTTATTATCATAAACAACAGGATGCGCGACAATAGCCGCTTTGGTTTTATATTTCCAAACTTTTTCACCATTCTTGCTATTAAGACAATAAAGCGAAGAGTCGGTTGATGTTACGTAAACCAATGTGTCCACGACTGCGGGTTCCGTAAAGATCGGACCACCGGTTTGATATGACCATAATTCTTTACCGTCATCCAGAGAAAGCGCCGTGATCTTTCCAGAGCGATTGCCAAAAATAACTTTATCATCTATTACTGCAACAGCTGCAGTAATGGAGTATTCCGAATCGTATAACCAATCTACTTTCACTTCAGGATATTTTTCATTCACGGACATATCGGGCATTAACGCTTCATGCGAATCGCTGTATTCAAAATCTTTTAAGGGTAAAACCAGCCAAGGATCCAAACTTTCTTTGGCAACGGGACGCCGCTCCGTCCAGGTCATGGTATCGGCTTCAATCGTGACAATATTATATCCTCCGGGCCCCCCGCGACTCAAATTTGACCGCCCCATGATACCGGTTACATCCGAATAATCATTTAGACGATTGCTATGGCCATGACCGTGCATAATTGCTTGGACATTGTAATGCTTGACAATATCCAAAAACTCGTAAGAATTCGTAACGGTGTGATCAATAGGATAATGTGTTATAAAAAAGACAGGCTGTTTCTTTGGCCACATTTTTTTCAATGTCGAATGGACCCAATTGATATCTTCCCGCGCAATGAAGCCTTCGCCCATGCGCATAAGAGGTCCCTGGTTTACACCGATAAAGCGATAGCCATTATATTTCACGTTAAATTTGTCATCGCCAAAAAGTTTTTTGAATTTTTCGCCGCCGGATGCCGACCACTTTAATTCATGATTACCCGGAATAATGTGATAGGGTATCTTAAGTTCAGCCAAAATAGCCTTAACGGTATCCAGTTCACCGGCCAGGTCATACTCCGTGGCATCACCCGCCAGTATCATAAAATCGATATTATCCATTTCATTAATATCGCGAACGGAATTTCTAAGATCATCTGCTCCTATTGCGGTCCCAATATGCGTATCCGCTATAAAAGCAAAGGTAATGGGTTTAGTTACTTTCTCTCCGCAAGAGATCATGGATAGACCTAGAAGGACCATGATGATGATGCTTAATGTGAATTTTTTATTTTTCATATGAAATCTACCTTTTTTTGGAGACGCGATCAATCGCGTCTTTATATATCCTGAAATATTTCAAATATCTTTTAATCTTATTAATCCGGTTGCCCCGTCAAAACACCCATCCCGAGTATTCCGTGATCATGTCGGAATGGTTTTTGTATCAATAACGCACAATACTTGTATTTGTTTCTTTGTCAGGCAAACATCTGCGTATCGTCGTTGTGCGAGATCCTGCAAAATCTTCCAAAGCATCTATTGCAAGATAAGGTGTGTAAAGCCCTTCTTCATTGACTGTACTCCCTCCTGCTTCAAGAAAATAAAGTTCTTCATTGATCTCTACTAATATTCCCATGTGTCCGGTCTTTATCACGACATCCCCCGCTTGCATCAAGTCCATTTGAGCATCTGTAGGTCTTGCACCGGAAGAAATAGTTGTGATCAATTCACCGACTTTTGTCATATCGGATACTTCCAAACGGAAATTATTTGTTGAGCCGCTTCTACCTCCGCCATCTGAAATACTGGGATCGGTCCTGCAAATATGACGAAACCCGAACCAAGAGAAAGCCGATTCAGTGTCGGTGGAGTCTAAGATCCCCAGCAAAACCGCTGCCTCAAATGGAGATGCTCCGAAACCGGAACAATCCATTCCATAGCGTTTATCCGAACGTGTATGTCCTAATGTTTGCGGTTGATCGCGATCTGTAATATCGCCGCCCCAGCGATAGAAACTTAAACCAATAAAATCCTGATAACTTTCATAAATAAATAGGGTCAGAGCGTTTAATGCCTGATATTTTTGTAAAGATTTTAACGAATCAAGGTATGGTGCAATAGCCGGAGCTAGAACTTGCGTATAAAAAGCCGAATTATCCGTAACAAATCCATCCAAAGTATCTGTCATATCAGGCTGGGTATATTCTGCAATATAATCGCCTGTCGCCGTATCATTAAAAACTGTTTCTAAAGCAGGTGTGACTTCTGGGATAGAAATAGCCCGCGCAAAAGCATCAAAAGCTATACGTTGGGGAGAAGTTATTAAAACGATCTCTTCTTGGGTCGGTTCCTGATCAGGATCGATGATCACTTCGGCGTTTTCTTCCGGCATCAATAATAATTCACTACAAGAAAGCATAAAAACGACAAACAAAAACATACTTAGTATTTTTTTCATAGAATAATAACGCGTCCTTCAATACCTGATTTAATAATTGGATTCTTTCGCACCGCTTCGATCAGCACATCACGATCGACCAGACCCGTTTCTTTCGTTTCTATTTTCGTGCCAAAATATTTTTTACCCTGACTGGCAGTGTAATTATTAACACAGAGCTTATAGGTCTTTTCAAGATCTATTTCAGCTCCTCCAACCAGAACATCAACCAGACCTTCGTTTCGCTCCAGCATCATATCAATTCCAGATACTTGCATAGAGCGACCTGCTTTTGCCATAAAATCCAATGCGTCCAATAATTCTTGTCCTGTCCACTCAAATGTTACCAAAGTATTTCCGAAAGGAGATATTTCCCAGATATCTCGAACAAGAATTTTACCGGCATCGAGATCCTTTCTGATACCACCGTTATTCATCATAGCAATATCGGTATCCGTGGCTTCTCTAAAAGCATCTGCGATCCAGTTCCCAAGATTAGATTCGGCACCACTCCCTCTCCAGGGTGTTTCAAGCGTTCCAATAACTTCATCCATGGCTTCTTTGAGCTCTATTTCATAAGCATCAACAATCTTGGCGACATCTTTTGATGGTGCCAATTTCCCCGTAATCGTTTCTACATAATCCATTTCCAAAGATGTTATTTCACCTTCATCTACATGAAAATTGGTAACGCCTACATAACGGCCATGAGCATTTGCTTGAACGATCCAGACGCCATTCACATTTTCAGCTTCACGCATATAGGTATGACTGTGCCCGCCAATAATAAGATCAATTTCCGGAACCGCTTCCGCAAGTTTGCGATCATTACCTATCCCAATATGTGAAACAACGATAAACAGATCGATCTTACGACTTTTTAATGCATTGATCAGATTTTGTGCGATCTCAGCAGGATCAGCGACTTCTATGCCTTCAAGATTCTTTGGCAGGGTCAACTCGTCAAGATAAGGAGTGGTCAATCCTATTAATGCAAAACGATACCCCTTTCGCAAAAAGACCCGAAATTGAGGTGCTGCACTTTCGCCGGTTTCTGTATCGATCAGATTTGCCGCATACATACCAAACTTAGCTTCATTCAAACGCAAGGAATCCAAATGTGCCCAGGAATAATCAAACTCATGGTTACCGATAGTAAAGAAGTCCGGTTTAACTTTATTTAAGATCTCTATCTGCGAGAGGCCTTCTGTAACGGCACACATGGGAGAACCCTGAAAATCATCTCCGGCATTAACTCTTAATGCACCCGGGTACACTTTTTCCAGACTGTCGAGGTAAGCATCCAGAAGCGCATATCCGCCCACGGCATGTTTGTCATTATTATAGCTGGTCGGTACCCATGTTGTATTATGTGCGTGAAAATCATTCCAGTGTAAAATGGTAATATCGGCTGATGGTGCTGAGCACCCTGCAAGTACTGCAAGAAGAAGAACAACTGTCATGTTAAAATATTTCATTGTTCTGTCCTTTTTATTTAGTTATCATGCGTTCAAAAATATAATAGCTTGTGCCGGAGATCGAGCTGTTATCACTTCCTCCGCTCGGAACAGTGAAAACTTCCTTTATTTCCCAATCATTGACATAAAATGTATTTAGCACATCTGCAACCGACACAAAATAACGCTTTTCATTATTTTCATCAGTTATCTTCCGATGGCGGAAAGATTCATCCTGTCCATGATCAACATAAGCCAGTGTCCTTCCCAAATTATAATCGATCTCAACTTTTACATAATGAGCTTTTGTGGAATTTAATTCAATTCCATTCACGTATATATCGGCATAAGCGAATGTTGAAAACAGCAATATCGTAACAAAAAGCATTTTTTTCATATATTAGTCCTCTAAAAACGCCTTAAAAGCCTGGTACATCATCCAGATATCCGCTTTTGAAGTAATTTCAAAAGGCGAATGCATATCTAAAACCGAAACACCTGCATCAATCACATTCATGCAATAGTAGGACATAAATTTTGCAATAGTTCCGCCACCGCCTTCATCGGTCTTACCCAATTCGGCAATACGCCAGATAATACCATTTTTATCAAAGAGATCCCTTAAACGTGCAACATATTCAGCAGAAGCTTCATTCGAACCGCCTTTTCCGCGGACACCGGTAAATTTTGACAAGACCAATCCACCATTCATATACCCGGCATTGCGCAAGTCATGAACTTCTTTCCAATCCGGATGTACACCGGCATTTACATCTGCAGATAAACATTGTGCGTTTGCCAATAAGCCGCGGATCACTGCAGATTGATCCAATCCATGACGGGCAAGTATGTATCCCAGTACCAGCTCTGCAATAACCGTATTGGCACCGGTTGCACCTTCGGAACCGATTTCTTCTTTATCGAGGAGAAGGATCAATGATGATACTTCAGGATCTTCAGCATCTATAACGGCACGCAAAGAAGCGTAGGAACAAACGCGGTCATCCTGTCCGTAAGCTCCAATAAATGCACGGTCTAAACCGACATCGCGACTTTTACCTGCAGGAACGATCTCAAGATCGGCCGACACAAAATCCTGTTCGGTTATACCGTAAGTTTCGTTTAATAATGACAGGACCTGCAATTTGACTCTGTCCTTTACTTCCTTATCATCACTGAAGGGTTTACCGCCCACAATGATATTCAATTTTTCTGCGGGAATAAATTCATTCGCTTTTTTAGTCATTTGGGCTTTACCGGCAAGATGAGGTAAAAGATCGGAAATGGTGAAAACCGGATCGTCATCGTCTTCACCGATCACGATAGAATTCACAGTGCCATCCGGAAAAGCGATCACGCCATGCAAGGCCAGAGGACGTGATACCCATTGATATTTTTTAATTCCACCATAGTAGTGGGTTTTTAACATGGCGATTTCTTCATCTTCATAGAGCGGATATTGTTTAAGATCCAGTCTCGGAGAATCAATATGCGCTACGAGGATTCGCAGATTCTTTTCAATGGGACCTTTGCCCTGACGAAAAACCGCAACAGCGCGTCCCATGTGATTATAATAGATTTTTTTGGTATCTTTAGTTTTACGAATGTCAACATACCCGGCTTTTTCCAGTATTTCTATGGCCGTATCGGCAGATTCGCGCTCTGTTTTTCCATAATCAAGAAATGAGCGATACGTGCCCATATAAGATTCTAGTGCTTTCATTTGTGTTTCGGGAATATGGTCCCATGCATTTTCTCGTTCCAGAAACAATGCTTTTTTTAGATCTTTTGGATCAGCTTTTTTACCTAACATTTATTACTCCTTATTTTCAGCCTTAAATATAGGGGTTTCAATTGTAAACGAAAATGAAAATCATCAGTAACTCTTCGTTTGATGGGATATTTTTGACAGGATTACAGGATTAACATGATGGCTTTTCTCTGTGATCGAATGATTATTTATAGCTTTAAAGCATACTACTTTCTATCCACTACCTACTAATAAAAACCTCACACACTTGTACGCCGTAGCCCCGGCGTTTCGGGGCGAAGGTGTAAAGACACGAAGGATACAAAGACACAAAGAATTTAAAATAACAAGTAAAGCTGTCATCTTGAGCGGAGTCCTACGAATCCGCCAGTTGGCGGAGCAGGAGGACGCAGTCGAAAGATCTATTCATGAAATAGCAATATTGAAATGTAAAAGAATCTATTCGCAGATTCCACTGATTAGCACAGATAATTATACCCGTATAAATCAGTACAATCTGTTGATAAAATCTAATCGTTATTTGTTATTAACTGATCACTATATACTAACAGAGCCTCTTCCCCAAACCTATTCGGCTTCGGATCAGCATTTGGCTTTAGAGGTTCTCCGGTCTGCCGACTAAACATACCATACGAAAAGATCGTAGCAATGATATCAACTCTATCATCAATGGAATACCCCCTACTCTCCCAATAGCTTTGAATGATTCTTATATAAGCAGCTGCATAGAGGAAATTCATATGATTATCTTCTAGCTTATCTATGATTTCTTGAGCTGATTGACTAATTGGGAGAATGTCTTTATATTCATTTCCCGGATAAAACTCAGACGTACTATCAGCTAATTGACACTCAATCCAGTAAGCTGTCTTCATCTGTACTTGGCAAAAACCGATCGAGCTGTTCTGTCCCTTCTTAGCCAAATAATCATCGAAATACTCGTCCTGCCAGTTGTAGTTGTTGGTCCGTTCAACGTAGATAATAGCTTTCAGTTTAACAGAATCAATATTAAAAGTTTTAGAGGCATATTCAATATTTTCTGATTGCTCCTTCAACTTAAACATTGTTGTATCTGGATGCTCGGCAAAAATAAAACTTACTAATAATAGAAAACAGGCGAAGATTTTACCTCCGCCTGCTATAAGTTTATTCATCATTTAAGTAATGTTACCTTTTGATAATCTACAAACGATTCAGAGCCGTCTTCAGCTTCTGCTGTAAATCGGATCAAATAAATACCGCTCGATACATCTGAACCATCCCAAACAATCGAGTATAATCCGGCATTCTGATTGAAGCTGTATTCTCTAACCAGATTACCTGAAACATCATAGATACTACATTTTACTTCCGATTGGATCGGTAAAGCATACTCAAGAGTAGTACTCGGGTTGAACGGATTCGGATAGGCTGCACTCAGTGCATATTCTTCAGGGAGTATTTCAGCGATATCCGTTGACACAAGCGGTGCTTGTTGTGTTGCTTCCTTTTTAAAATACTGACTGTAGAACTCTTTCGGATCCATCACATCATCACCCATCAGAAGATGGGATTCATATGTAACTATTTCCTCAGGATAAACTTCGTCCATCTGATTGAGTACTTCTCTGGCCAGTTCCATATTTTCTTCTTCATGGAAATAGAACATGAACTTCTGATGAAGAGCATATTTGCCCATATAATTATTCTTATGCTCTTTGTAGACCTTATCCATCAGGCTAACATCTTTCTCTAATCCGGCCAAGAGAAGCATTGCATTTGCTTCAAGAAGTTTATTGCTTTTGCCATCCTCAAAGGTTTTCAAATATATCTTGAACATATCCTTATCGATGTCTTTTTTGATCTTCTCGTTCTTTGAGATCTGATAGATCATATCCAAGGCAATGGAGGATTCGGGAGCATAGGGATTCTCAAATATGATATCTTTACACAGATCGGCAACACCCACAGTTTTACCTATCGTATATAAATATCTGATAAACTCAATTTTCTTGTCCAAGCCCCATTGCTCATTGTAATACCTCGTCAGATCTTCCGGTGCATCTTGTGTTCCCGGTACTGTTGAAGACAGCATCACTCTGGTATCAAACAAATTATTTTCAGGTGAAGGCTGTTGCATGCTGTAGGTAGGTATAGATCCAAGACAAGGTAAATATGTGATAGTTCCGCCGTCTTCCTCAAACAGATATTGTGAGGGCAAAGATGATCCCCACCAGTTATGAGGCGCATAAATTGAACATCCATCCTTGGCATAAGCTAAAGCATCACAGTAATTATATACAAAACTGTTATCACCGTAATTGCCGCCGCATTCTGTC
>JAUVKP010000117.1 GCA_030596185.1 Fidelibacterota bacterium
GCTCAAAGTGAATTGGGTGATATTGTTTTTGTTGAATTACCCGAAGCAGGTGACGCCGCAGCTAAAGCTGAAGCTTGTGGAACCATTGAAGCGGTAAAAACCGTTTCCGATTTCAACTCACCTATCACCGGTGAGATCATCGAAGTTAATGAAGCACTCGAAGATGAACCTACGCTTGTCAATACTGACTGTTACGAAGCAGGCTGGATCATTAAAGTTAAAGTTGAAAACGCTTCCGAACTTGATGCATTAATGAATGCCGAAGCTTACGAAGAATTCGTCGGTTAATCTATAAGTAACAAGAGGTCTGCGATGCCATACTTGCCACATGGTAATGATGATATCAAACAGATGCTGAAAAAGATCGGTGTGGACCGCTTTGAAGATCTGCTGAAAAATATTCCTGAAGTCTTAAAAGGCGATGTCTCTCTGGATCTGCCCGGAGCACTTTCCGAGTTGGAGATCCAGCAAGAGATGCATGCCCTTCTAGCTCATAACACTGCTTGTCACCAAACTATCTCTTTTCTAGGTGCAGGTGCTTACGATCACTTTATTCCAAAAGTTGTGGATTTTATCATTTCCCGTCCTGAATTTGCGACCGCCTATACACCCTATCAGGCAGAAGTTTCTCAGGGTACTTTGCAGACCATGTATGAATTTCAATCATTGATCTGCGAACTTACCGGTATGGATGTATCCAATGCTTCCATGTATGATGCTGCAACCGCTATGACAGAAGCCATTTTGATGGCTAAAAATGTCAAACGCAAAAAGAATGATGTCATTTTATCCTCAGCTATACATCCTTTGTATCGCATGACCATGGAAACCTATGCAAAATCCTCTGATCTAAATATCATTGATTGCCCTCTCAAAGATGACCAAACCGATCTTGCCGCTCTTGAAAAACTTATCACTGAAAATACTGCCGCTGTTGTTGTCCAAAGTCCGAACTTTTTCGGATGTATTGAAGATACGGCATCCTTCTCGGAAACGGCACATAAGCATGATGTACTCTTTATTCAAGGTGTTGACCCCATTTCCCTGGCTATCCTTAAAACTCCCGGTGATGTAGACGCCGATATCGCATTCGGCGAAGGTCAGTCTCTTGGTAATCATCTTAACTTTGGCGGTCCATATCTCGGACTCTTCACAGCCAAACAAGAATATGTTCGTAAAATGCCCGGTCGTATTGCCGGTATGACGGAGGATACAGATGGCAATCGCGGTTATGTATTGACCCTGCAAACACGCGAGCAACATATCCGTCGTGAAAAAGCCACATCAAATATTTGCTCCAATGAAGCTCTATGCGCATTGGCTGCTACGGTCTATCTTGCCTTAATGGGCAGAAGTGGTTTAAAACAAGTCGCTGAACTCTGTGTTCAAAAAGCTCATTATCTACAAGAAAAGATCTGTGCGTTACCCGGATACTCTACGGCAAATAGTACACCTTTCTTTAAAGAATTCGTTATTCAGACACCCCTCCCTGCCAAAGAGATCATACAGAAGGCAGTGGATCAGGCGATCTATGCGGGAATTGATCTTGGAACCTTTTTCCCCGAACGCAAAAACCAGTTACTGATCGCGGTCACTGAAAAGCGGACCAAAGAAGAATTGGATAAGTTTGTAGAGTTTTTGGCTGGGATTTAAATAGGTTGTCATTTCGACTGAATCCGCCAGATGGCGGAGAAATGGAGAAATGGAAAAATGGAGAAATCTCAAACTTGTTATTTATTGATATGTAATCAAATCATTTAAATTTTTAAACCAAGGATTTAAAGCTTTAATCAATTTTATCTTTTTCTCTCTTCTCCATCGTTTAATCTGTTTTTCACGATTAATTGCATATTCAATTTGAGTGAACCATTCATAATAGACTAAATCTAAACACTTATACTTAAAACAAAAGGATCCTTTTTCCACATATTTATGTTCATATATTCTGCGATAAAAATTATTTGTAACACCCGTATAAAACACAGTTCTATATTTATTTGAGAGAATGTAAACATAGTAATTATGGTCTTTCATGGAATGAAAATACCTAAAATATTATTAAATATTTATTATGAATTTTATGATGTGATTCTAATCACAAATTAATATTAAGCTTTTGAGATCTCTCCATGCGTCCCGATATTAATCGGGACTTAGTCGAGATGACAGGCATACTCCCCAACATAGTCATCCTGAAACGATGTCCGGTGGACATCGGGGTTCAGGACCTCTCTGACTCTCACGATTCTCTATAATATTCATCGAGTTTGCCCATAGTTTTACACTCATTAATATTTTCGTACTCTTCTCGTGTAAACCAATCTTTGGATATATCCTGTAAATTCTTGTTCTCTTTTTTAATTAGATTCCATTTCCATTCACGATGCCAATTCTTCAATTGTTTTTCTCTAGTGATCGCATCAACGATAGATGGATATTCTTCATAATATAATAGATCTGTGACCTTATATTTTTTACAGAAAGTTGAACCGTGTCCCGTTTTGTGTTCTAACATTCTTCTTTCAAGATCATTGGTCATGCCTATATATAGAACGGTTCTAGTTTTATTACTCAGTATATACACGTAATACAGTTTCATATCTTAATTTAAAGATTATGATTGGATTTATATACTGCGGATTTTGATAGGTGATCTGCATCACATTCTCGGAGAGGTCCTGAATCCCGAAGCATCGGGACCACCGGCAAGTTTTTCAGGATGACTATATGGTGGTGGAGAGCCGCGGAACCTTTTCACCTATAGTCATCGGCGCAAACAAGATAAATATATGGCATATAGCAAGTTACCGGACACCGCTTCACCGATATGCATCGGCGCAGGCAGGATGACAGATCTCTCTGCGTGGCCTGACGGTCGTAGCTCGTAGAACGTAAACTGTTCAAGATGACAATACGATTTACCAAAAGATCCATTTTAATAATGCTGTGACATGAATAGATCCTTCGACTCCACTTCGTTTCGCTCAGGATGACATAATTTCTCACTTCACGTCTTACGTCTTACGTCTTACGTCTCACATCTCACATCTTACGTTTTACGTCTTACCTTCTTCCCGAAACAATTTTCTTTACTAATCATTTCAATTGTATTAACTTCGCTGTTGTTTACATAATATCGATATTTTTTTAAGGATATACAGATATGAAGAATGCTTTCTCCGAATCACGCACCCTGATCAGTACACTTGAACAGGATCATGTTTTTCAACAAAAAATAAATGATGCGGCTAAAATAATGACCACAGCGCTCAAAGCAAATAAAAAGATCCTTTGGTGCGGCAATGGCGGTTCGGCAGCGGATTGCCAACACCTCTCAGCGGAACTGGTCGCCAAACTGAATCATGTTCGTCCTGCACTTGCTTCTATATCTTTAACTACTGATACATCTTTCCTGACCGCATGGATCAACGACACGAATAGAAGTGATGAACTTTTCTCTCGCCAGGTAGATGCTTTAGGTAATGAAGACGATGTGCTTGTTGCGATCAGTACCTCAGGAAACTCTTCCAATATCATTGAAGCAGCGAAGGAAGCAAATAATATTGGCATGCACTGTGTTGTCCTCAGCGGCAATAATGGCGGTAAACTTAAGGGACTTGGAGATGTTGAGCTTATCGTCCCCTCGGAGAACACTCAACGTATTCAGGAAATGCATATCATCATCGGACATATACTGTGCGAAGAAATCGAAAATGCATTTTTGAAATAAATTACTATGCAAAGAATATTTCAAGATTTTATATATCATATACAGGGTGAACGACAATTATCACCCAATACGGTACAATCTTACCGTACAGATCTTACCCGTTATCTTGCTTATTTGAATGAACATCATGTGCTAAAAGCGGACTTTATTTCCACCGATCATGTGATCACATATATTGAAGAGCTTGCAGAGATCCCACTTGCGCCCAGCTCTTTGGCTAGGAATCTCTCCTCGATCCGTATGTTCCACCGTTTTATGGTCAATGAAGGCTATTGTAAAAAAGATATGACGGAAAATATTGATTCCCCCAAACTCCCCAAGCGCTTGCCTAAAATACTGGATATCCAGGATATTGAAGCCATCTTTGCCAATATAGATATCGAAACAGATGGAGGTGTGCGAGATCGTGCTATGCTGGAATTGCTTTACGGAAGCGGTCTGCGAATATCAGAGCTGCTTTCTCTCAGACTGCCGGCATTGATGATGGAAGACGGATGGGTACGGGTCTTTGGCAAGGGTTTCAAGGAACGTATTGTCCCGGTTGGTGGTGAAGCTAAAAATTGGCTTTCGCGCTACATTCAATTTGTTCGCCCTTTGCTAGCGGAAAATATTAAAGCGGAAGATATCATCTTTCTTAATATGCGTGGAACTCAACTCTCAAGAATGGGAGTTTGGAAGATTATTCAAAAGTACACGAACTTAGCCCATATTGATAAAGCAGTCTCCCCCCATGTGTTCCGACATTCTTTTGCAACTCATTTACTTGAAGGCGGCGCTGATCTTCGTGCTGTACAAGAGATGCTGGGACATTCGGATATTGCAACTACACAGATCTACACGCACCTTGATCGAAATTATTTAAAAGAAGTACATAAAACATTTCACCCCAGGGAAAAATTAACTCAATGAATCCACAGCTAATGAATTATATGTCAATGG
>JAUVKP010000253.1 GCA_030596185.1 Fidelibacterota bacterium
TTTCAATAGTAATGATTTTGTTATGATATGTGGTTGGCATACTATTGCTACACCGACTACAATCTGAGCGAAGATAATCTCGAAATAATCACGGAAAAGAAAACTAGTGTTGTTTGTAGTATTGGCTAATTCAGGATCAATGCTGCGTAGTTTATCAAGAAAACCATGAATACCGTTACTAAAATGTTCATATCCAGACCCTAAAAGAATGAAAGCAACAATAAGCATTAAAATTGCTTGTATGGTATTAGTGTACACCATCGAATTGGCACCGCCGAACATCATATACCCAAAGATAAAAACAACAATTCCAATCAAAATATAAATTTCGGTAACATTCAAAGTTTTTGATAGGATCTTTGTCAAACCGACAACGATTAGAACAATGAAAGTGATTAGAAGAAGAGAAAGGAAAGCAAAAAATATTGAATAGCCGGGACTTTTGTAACGTGTTCCCATCCATTGCGCCATCGTTAGAGCTTTCACATTAGAACCATGTTTTCGGAATCCTTTAGTAAGGATAACTAACGAAATCATCGCTGCAGCGGGTAAAACAAAGGCATATGAAATAACCGCACTAATTCCATATAATGCAATGAAACCTGGATTTATTATGAAAGTAGCAGCGCTAGTCATCGAAGCAGCTAATGCCAGTCCAACAGCAATAGGTGAGAAGGCTATATTACCAACTGCGTAATCTGAGATGTTTGTAATTTTACGTGCACCGCGGACAACAAAAAATAGGATAACAACCATATAAGCAATAATTGCAATCCATCCGACTGTAACTAGATTTATTGAAACAAATGTATGCATTATCTTAAATCCTTTTTACCACTTAAAGACTGTGGTTGCAAAAGCCAAACCGCCACCGGAACCCATAAATACAACGAGGTCTCCCGGTTTTATTTTTCCAAGAGCGTCTGCCTCAGCCAGGGCCATTGGGATACAAGCCGATCCGGTATAACCGTAGCGATCCATTACAGTATGCGTTTTTTCCATAGATAACCCGAGATTATCCAATGTCTCTCGAATACCGTTAATGTTAATCTGTGTAAGAAAAATCATATCAATATCGCTAACTTTATAGCCACTCCTATTAACAGTCTCTGTTACCATTTTTGTCCATGTAATCGGATTGATTTCTTTCGGAAACTTTTTAACAAATTTTAACTGATGATCATGATTGGCAATGGTTGTTTTATTGACAGATGTTTTAGTACCTCCGGCATAGATTCCCATCCAATCAGCATATTGTCCTTCAGTGTGTAATTGTGAAGCCAGCCAACCGCGGTCTTCAGTAGTAGATTGCAGTATAACTGCTCCAGCGCCATCAGCAAAAAGTGTGACAGTTTTTTTATCTTCAAGATTGAGATATTTTGACATGGCGTAAACGCCAATGACTAGGATATTAGTATATTGATCATCAGTTTGAATATATTTTGCTCCCATATCAACTCCAGTAACAAATCCGGCACAAGCTGTATTGATATCGAACGTCCCTGCATTTTTTGCACCGAGACGATACTGAAGCACTGATGCGGTTGACGGTGAAATGTATTCAGGAGTGTCCGTCGATAATATTATTAAGTCGATGTCCTCCGGTTTTAGATTCGCTTTCTCTAATAAGATCCGTGATACACGTTCTGCTAGATCTGCTGTACTTTCATCATCATTACACCAACGGCGTTCCTTAATTGTTAAATATTCTTCCAACCAAGTTCCAACGTCCTCACCTAAAAGTTTATTAAAGTATTCGTTAGTTACAATATTACCAGGGGCATACATACCGGTTGCAATTATTTTGGCATTTCGTTTCATTTTTTAGGAGTATTTATTTTTTCCCAATCATTGATTAAATTATTGTAATGTTTCATAACGTTTTGAAAAAACACATCCATTTCATCAATATGTGCGTAGAATGCTTTGGAGCCTATATACTGCTTATTTTTTAATAAATTTTTATATTTTTGAGCAATAATCAAATTGTTATGCATCATATCCATATGGCTCTTAAATGAATTTTGAAAAATATTGGAATCTGCCCTATAGTAATCTTTTCGATCGCCTGGAATCCATACTCTTTTAACTTGATTATGGTCACGCAGTCGTTTCACGATTTGACTCACAGGACCCTTGCTAACTTTTAGATCTTTTGAAATGCTATCGAGACTGGTAGGTTCATCTGCATGGAGGAGTAATCCAACAATTCTACCCATCAAGCGAGGTAAGCCAAACATATGATATGCTTCCCCAAAGTCCTGGATAAAATCTTTTTTTATAAGATCATTCATAATATTGTATGTTTGGAACGTTTGAAATTATTCAAAAGTTAAATCATTTTATATTCCATTTCAAGTATAATATATTTTATTGATTTTCTAAATAATTTATTAAAGTGTTTCAATAACTATCGTTTTTGGTACTCGATTTATATTTTAAAATTAAATGAACACTGTTCTTTAGAGGATGTGTCGCTGAAAAACTGCTGAAAATAGTGTCATTTAATGTCTGTTTGTGTCATATTCTGTCAAATTAGGATATTTTCGGCTAAAACAAAAAACCTCACTTCCTCCGTCGAGAAAATGAGATTATTAGAAGTGGGCCCACAGAGATTCGAACTCCGAACCAACGGATTATGAGTTCTCAGTTTATTGACAATGGTTTTCATGCGAGTGCTGAAATTATTATGTCTTTCTGACAATTACTGTCCACTTCTGTCATACAGAAACTTATCTATAATAAATACTATTTGACTAT
>JAUVKP010000272.1 GCA_030596185.1 Fidelibacterota bacterium
AAAAGTCCCAAAACCGTCATGCCGGACTTGATCCGGCATCCAGAAATAATTGAATTTACTGGATTCCGGCTTGGCCGTCATCCCGGACCCCGATCCGGGACGGAATGACGACAAAAGTGAATTCCTGACTTTTTACGAGACCATCAATTTTAATTATGATGTTTTCGTAAAAAGTCCGATTTAGACGGTTTCGTAAAAAGTTCAAATTCAAGGCGTGCAAATTTTGTGATCATGAGGCGTACTTTTCGTACGTTGAATGATTACGAAATGCAGCACAACGCAGAAGTTGGACTTTTTACGAGACCGTCAATTATAAATTAGTTCATAACTTACATCAGTGGTTGATTTAGAGTTGTTTTTGATTAAGAGGTAAGCATCTTTTTGCGCTAATCTTCTATCAGAAATATTGGTTTGGTTTATGATTTTGTCATCGGATCTGTCTGAACCTGTTTTAATAAACGCATTCATATTACTCAGTGAATCAAAAAAATACATGTCCACGGGACTCGATGATTGGATTTTAATATCTACAGGGTAAGATTCTTGAAAACCAAAAGATTCATCATTTAGGTTAATCTTGAAGTAATAATGCGGTTTTAATGTCCCTTTATTGCTGACTATAAAATCAGCACAATTAAAAGTCACATAACAAGATGAGTTACTGCAAGTAACGCCAACCGCTCCATGAGTAAAAAAATTATCCCTGTCAACAATCACCCATCTGTGCCCCGGACTTTTCATCCAACCCTCCACAACAAAATCAGGTATATTTTCTGTGATTGCATTAAGCATAAAAAGATTTTCGGCAGCCACTAGGAAGAAAAGATCTTGGTTTTTTAAACGGTCTGTCACACTTGCTCCTTCAACATTATGATGCGAGAAGGTTTTATGTGTCCGGAGATCTATACTATGAGCCTTTGCAGCCTGGTAAATCCTTTCATCCCATTCCAGAGGATTATTCCCCAGCTCAAGCCTTTTGCGATTTATTTCATTGAATATTTCTCTTGCTAAAGAAGATTCGTCGAGGCCTGAAGATTCATATGTCTTTATTAGAGCCGGGCTTTTAGATGCCTGTATTAGAAAGAATTTCATTATGACGGAACGTAATAAAAAAAGTGATAACACAAAAACCAATATCAAAATAATCGTAAAAATGTACCTTGTTTTTTTTGACGGTTTTTCCATGTTTAAATTTCAATTGCCCCATTCATTAATTGCTCGACAAAGGCCCTGTCAGCAGGCGCAAAATCAAATTGGTCAAGCTCATGGGTAAATACCCATCTGATTTCTTCATGATCCAGCAATTTTAAATCACCCGTTTCCCAGGAGGCTCTATAGGCCATTAATTCTATTGTACCAAAATCATAAGTATGTATATTTGAACCAAGATATTCTCCAACATTCACATGGATATCAAACTCTTCCTTTAGCTCTCTTTTTAAACACGCCTCCGGTGTTTCATCGGGTTCGACTTTGCCTCCGGGGAATTCCCACAGATTTGGCAATCGTGCAGTTGATTTTCGTTTGGCTATAAGTAGCATTCCGTCATTAACGAATATTGCCGCAGTTACTTTGATAACTCTTTTTTCCATTTTTATTATCCGATTTGAGAGTTATAGCATATGTTTTTCTATGAAAATAAGATGTTAGGTTAAGTCCGTCCTGCCCCGGAATCAAGGACCTGACTGCTGTCAAATAAGCTACGGTTAGTTTGCCACCTTCTTCAGACGGTCCTGATAGCCCAATCCCTCGTAAATTTTATAGATCATCTGTAACCACTTATTTGCTTTCGAATAGAAGTGGATCTCGGGAACATGCCCCGGGCTCAACTCCATAAGAAACTGGGTAAAGATGATCCACTGCATGGCTTCAT
This sequence comes from Fidelibacterota bacterium, assembly GCA_030596185.1. GTDB lineage: Bacteria > Fidelibacterota > Fidelibacteria > Fidelibacterales > Fidelibacteraceae > M50B103. The sequence continues at coordinate 1,874 of JAUVKP010000272.1, forward strand.
CAATCTTATACAGAACGGCAGAGTGGTAGCGAAATTCGACGGTGGCACGATACCAGTATGAATGAAGATTCAGGCCGTGATAGCGGGTTTTATCATAACGCGGATCCCTGGCTGATTCTATATCGTAACGATTTTCAGGTGAATACCAGAGTTGCTTGATCCGGCAATTTCCTGTTTCTATCTCACATTCACAGATGTCCAGAAAAGCTTCCACATCGATTTCCATGGGCAGGCAGGTTTCGGCATTCTGCCGATCTCCCGGGATGAGCAGATAAAATTGATCTTCGTATTCATGCACGATACGAACAAGTTGCCGAAGCTGCTCGCAGCCGTATTTCTCAAAGTCAACACCGTGATGAACATGAAATCCGCAAGAGTTATCAATATCGATTCCATCGATATTACATAGAAGCTGAAAGGCCTGGTAGGCTTGCACCAAGCCTTCAATACCGCTTAGAATAGGGCTGGTCAGTTCGGCGCCGTATTGCGTATGACCTTTGCCTCTGACGGAAGAATCTTGTTCAAAGTGCCATGAGTTACTGTCGGCACCGATATCTATTTTGCAGTCCTTACAGAGGTCTAAAAAGTGCAGGCCGTCTTTGGCACGGGATGAGATACAATATGGCTTAATGATTTTACCGTCAATTGGGGCGATAACATAATTTAGCCCAAAAAATTCAATCTCCACACCAAAGGTTTGCTCGGTGAAGTACTGTAACATGGGGTATTTGTGCTTGAGGTGTAATATCAAGTTGTTAGATTCCGTCATTATCAGATTTT
>JAUVKP010000091.1 GCA_030596185.1 Fidelibacterota bacterium
CAAATCTCTAATCATACACCACAACCCTGACGGGGTTGAATATTTTTAGATCCCGAAGGGATCAAATAACAGTATACAGCTTTTCACCACAGACTCTCCAACCCTGACGGGGTTGAATATTCTTAGATCCCGAAGGGATCAAACAACAATAGAAACGAATTTCCAATTAAAAGAACAAGCTCAAATTATTCTACGGAAATTAAAGAGAAGAACAATCTTTAAATTAATTTGATTATTTTGAGATCTCTCCCAGCCTTCACCAAGGTTACCATCCTTCGTTCTTCTGCCGATGAACTACGGCATGGCACAGCGCAGGGCAGGCCACTACGCTTCGCTTCGGTCGAGATGACAATCATATCTGTCTTACATTTCAACATTTCAACGTTTCAACTTTTTCAACCTCAGTCTTAACCTTAACTAGTCCTTGACCCTTAATGGTAAAAAGCGTAAATTTCAACCTTAACATAAGGCAATCAGTGAAAGAAAACAAAAAACCTTTTTTATCTAACAGACAAAGTGAAATACTTGGCTTTATTCTTATCGTTATTTCTATTTTATTTGCATTAAGCCTGGCCTCTTATTCAATGCGTGATGAATTGATCTTAACTCACCATACTTTGATTGATAATGCAATGGGCTTCGCCGGTGTGTTAATATCAAGTATTTTTATTAAATGGGGTGTAGGATATTTTGCGTGGGGACTGATCCCGCTTCTTTTTGCCTGGGGTCTGTTTACACTATTTAAGATCAATAAAAGAATATTAAAGCGAACAACTTGGTTTATCATGGGGTTGATCTTTTTAACGAGCACATTGTTTTCAGTTGATATTGTATCTGAAAATGTCAGACAATTTCCCCTTTTAACCGGTATTATCGCCTATTCCTTGTCGGATTGGATAGGGGTTGCTCCTACTATTATTGTTCTAATTACTGCCATTGTCATTTTAATAAGCGGTTATTTTCGTTTTAGCCTCACAGCTCCGTTTGCAAGTTTGGTCGCAGGCAAGAAAATAAATAAAGAAGACCTTCCGGTAAAAGAAAAGGCAGAAAAACCCGTTAAAGTGGCACATAAGAAAAAAATCAAAAAAGAAAAACATAAAGATAGGCAAGAATCACCTATTGATATATTGGATAAGTTACGGCAACCAATTCCTGAGCCTCAAACAGAACCCGAAGCACCTCTTGCTCCAAAATTGATCAGAAAGCAGGCGAAACAACAATTATCTAAAGAAGAGATTGCAGCGGAAAACAAACCGATAGAAAAGAAGGTCATGAACAATTTGCCCTATGTGCTGCCTTCGCCCGATCTCTTGGATAAAGAACCGCCGAATAATTTATTTAATGAAGAAGAATTACAGGCAAAGGCAAAATTGCTGACCGAAATGCTTCCCATTTATGGTGTGGACGGGAAAGTGGTAAGAATATTGCCTGGCCCGGTTATTACCATGTACGAAGTTGGCCTTGCTGATGGGGTAAGGGTCTCAAAGATCAATAATTTAGAGAAAGACATCGCTCGGGTTATGGCAGCCAAGCATGTGAGAATACTGGCACCCATCCCCGGAAAAACGGTTGTTGGCGTAGAGATACCGAACAATAATCCCGAATTGATATATTTTCGTTCAATTGTTGAATCAAAGCCATATAAAGAAAGTAAAAGTTTATTATCTCTGGCTATAGGTAAAACTGCCGAGGGTACACCTTTTACATTTGACCTTGATAAAATGCCGCATATCTTAGTCGCCGGTACAACAGGGTCAGGTAAATCTGTTTGTATTAATACCATCATTATGTCAATCTTATATCGTGCGACACCGGAAGAAGTAAAGTTTATTTTAGTTGATCCAAAGAAGATCGAGTTATCTGTTTACAAAGCACTTGAACCTTACCATCTGATCACATCCGAAGATATTGATGAATATGTTGTCACCAACGCGCAAAATGCTATTTATATGCTTCGCTCGGCACTCATTGAAATGGAAGCAAGATATAATAAATTAGATGCTACCTCAGTTAGAAATATTGGTGAATATAACGAGAAAATGAAAGAAGATAAAGAGCCCATTATGCCATATGTCGTTATTGTTATTGACGAATTGGCTGAGCTTATGTCAAATCCTGCAACAAAAACAGATATTGAACTTCCTATACAGCGAATTGCTCAGATGGCCCGGGCTGTTGGCATTCATCTTGTTGTTGCCACACAGCGTCCATCAGTTGATGTTATTACCGGACTGATTAGATCAAATATTCCCGCAAGAATAGCCTTTAATGTGGCTACAAGGATCGACAGTAGAACTATTTTAGATACCGGAGGAGCAGAGACTCTATTAGGAAATGGTGATATGCTGTTTTTGCCGCCGGGCAAGCCTACACCTATCCGTCTCCACAATGCATTTATTAATCTAGCCGAAATTAAAGCTGTATTAAAACATATTAATAAACAACCCAAACGAGAGGATGATCTGATATTACCTACATCGATCGTTCCTGAACCGGTAGATGATAATAATGGCTCCGGTAATACGAACGATGGAAATGATGCTCTATTCAATGAAGCCATGAAATTGGTAATTTTACATCAACAGGGTTCTGCTTCATTATTACAACGAAGATTAAAGGTCGGTTATAGCCGTGCCGGTCGTCTGATCGATGAACTTGAGGAAGCTGGAATTGTGGGTGGAAGCAGAGGGTCAAAAGCAAGAGATGTTCTTGTTGGCCAAGAATATCTTGATCACTTACTATCTATGGAAGATGGCTCTTTTGACGAGGACGATTAATGAAAAATATCCAGAATATCCTGTACCCGTATAAAAAATCCGAATTACTTATTGATTACAATCTTCCCGATAAACCTTCAGATGTTACGCTTGTCCTTGGTCATGGTAAATTCAATGATATGTACCTTGATTTATTTAATTACCTAAAGGACCTGCTGCCTAAGGAAAATGTTAATTTTGTTCGTTTTAATTACCCCTTCACAGAGCATGCAACACGTGTGATATCTCGTAAAAAATGTAAAATAGCTTACCAAGCCGTACTGGAAGATGTACAAAGTGAATTGCCGAATACTAAGTTCTTATTTATCGGCGGTAAATCACTGAGTGCCATTATTGCATCGCAGCTGGAAAATATTGAAGTTGCCGGATATGCCTTTCTTACTTATCCGCTGCATTTGCCAACTATAAGAATACCCTTCACCCGTAAATCTTTGTTTAAACTAAAGAAACCGATGATGTTTATAAGCGGTACTGAAGATAAATTTGCGGATCGTGGCATATTGGAATTACTCATGGGAGCATTAAACCCTTATGCCCACCTTATGATGATCCCCAATACGGGACATTCGCTGGAACTTCTGCATGAAGAAAAGCGTACGCAGGAAGAACTTCAAAAAGAGATCGCAGATATCCTTTTGTGGTTTATGAGTGATGTAATTGAAAAACGAATGAAAAATTAGGACCTATGTTTAGATTTGCTTATCCCTATCTGTTATTTTTAATGATCCCGGTTGCAGCACTATTTATTAGTGCTTACTTCTATCAGTCCAAAAAAAGACATGCACTGAGAATCGGATCGACGGTATCATTTGCAGGGCATAATTCACGTTTTTACTATAAATTATTGATCCCCGAAATATTATTATTATTGTCGGCACTTTTATTGGTTTTTGCTATAGCAAGACCTCAACTTGGAAATGTTAATCGCGATATTAAAAGAAATGGGATCGATATCATGCTGGCTTTGGATATTTCAGGATCCATGCAATTAAATGATTTTAAACCCAATCGTTTGGAAGCCTCAAAAGCAGTAGCGCGAGATTTTGTCACGGGCCGCCAACAGGATCGCATCGGTCTGGTCGTATTTGCGGGTGAATCCTTCCTGCAATGCCCTCTAACGACAGATTACGATATTGTCGAGACCTTAATATCCAAAATGGAGATCGTCCCTCAATCGCTGGATGGCACCGCAATTGGTTTAGCTATCAGCAATTGTATTAATCGCTTGCGTGATACGGAATCAAAAAGCAAAGTGATCATCTTATTGACTGATGGCGAGAACAATGCCGGTGATGTTGACCCCATGACAGCTGCAAGTTTTGCTTCTGAATTTGGGGTCCGTATTTATACCATTGGCATGGCCGGAAGCGGGGGAGTTACCCAACAGGGATTTTTCACTCAGCGCATCCCACCATTGAATGACAGATTACTTAAGTCTATCTCAGATGAGACCGGCGGTCGTTTTTATCGTGCGGATTCGGAAGAAAAGCTAAAAGAAATATGGGCGGAGATATCCTCTCTTGAAAAGACCGAGATAAATGCCCGGCAGTATATGAATTGGGATGAGAGATATTTTACTTTTGTTCTTGTTTCACTCCTTTTTGCGCTTCTTGTTTTTATTCTTAAATATATTTTTTGGAGAACAGCCTGATGCTGAATTTTTCTCACCCATTTATTTTGTATTTTCTGTTATTGATACCGCTTCTTTGGTTATTAGATAGTTTTGCAGCAAAAAGAAGAAAAAAAGAGATAGAAAAACACATCCATTCTAACATGATACCAAGACTATATCCCGAAGACAGACGTTCATTACGGGGCGTTAAAAAAATACTCTTACTGATAGCTTTAATTTTTATTGTTCTTTCTTTGAGCGGTCTACGCATAGGCTCCGGATTAAAAGAACTCAAGCAAGAAGGTATGGATGTCATTGTTGCTATGGATCTATCAAACAGTATGTCGGCAAGGGATATTGAACCCTCTCGACTTGAGCGTTCTCAATATGAAGTAAAACGACTTATCAGCATCTTGAAGGGTGACCGGATAGGACTGATCGCCTTTGCCGGAATATCCTATTTACAATGTCCCATCACCTCCGATTATCGTACGGCAAACATGATGCTGGAAATGATGGACAGTGACTTGCTGCCCATTCAGGGGACCGCATTTTCCGATGCTATAAATACTGCTTTAAATGCTTTCCCGAAAGAGAACCAACAATACAAAGCCATTATATTAATATCTGATGGTGAAGATCATGAACAGGATATTAAGAAAGCTGCCCAACGCGCAGCAGAGGAACATGTTGTTATTTATACTTTAGGTGTGGGCACTTTAAAAGGATCGACAATTCCCATATATGATAACAAAGGCAAATTGATCGATTATATGAGGGATAGCAATGATCGTGTCATAACTACGGTTCTGCAGGAAAATACACTAAAAGAGATCGCAACATTGACTAATGGTCGCTATTACCGACTCGGAGCAGCCAGAAATCCAATCGAGGCTATCTACGACCATATTTTGCATGGTGACAGACAGGAATATCAAACACATGAATTTGCACGATACAGAGAACTCTATCTGGTTTTTGCCTCTGTTGCGT
>JAUVKP010000243.1 GCA_030596185.1 Fidelibacterota bacterium
AGCAAATCCCGAAATCACGGAGCTCGACCTAAGTGCCGAGGTCAGCGGTTTTAAGGATGTAAAATTTAAATTCAATTATCGCGGCACCAATGAAAAATATTGGTGTATAGATGACTTTGAGATCTCCGCAGCGCAGGATACCGGACTTTCCGCAGGTTTCCATACAGCGAATATTTCCGGATCAAAACCTTTGACCGTTCACTTTATGAACACGTCGATCTCAAATCCCGACAGCATAGATTCTTATGTCTGGGAGTTTGGTGATGATGGTATGTTCTATTATGAAAAAGATCCTGTACATACTTATACAAGATCCGGGCTTTATTCCGTTTTGCTTACCACAATAAAGGACGGTAAAACCTCATACTGCCAAAAAGATAATTACATTGAAGTCAGTAATGATGCACCGGTCGTGATCAACGAAGAAGATACTTTAAATGTTGCTAAAAATATTCCAAATACCTACAATTTGAACCGATTCTTTATGGATCCGAATGGCGATCCGCTGACTTATACCTGGTCTGGTAACAGTGCTGATCTGACAATCAATCTACAAGATGATTCACTTATCGTCTTTACTCCGGGCACAGATTATCTTGGAACAGAAACGGTGACCATAGTTGCAAAAGATAATGAGAACGACAGCACATCTCATACTGTGAATGTCTGGGTTAGCGAGACAGGTATTTCTGATGCAATTCCGGATGATTTTCGCTGCGATCAGAATTACCCAAATCCATTTAATCCAAGTACCTCAATTCGTTACCAATTACCCGAGAACAGATATGTAAATTTGTACATCTATGACCTTAGTGGGCACAAGATCCGAACATTAATAAATGGTATCCAAGATGCCGGGTATTACACCGTCCAATTTCATGCCGGTGATCTGCCCTCAGGCATGTATCTGTACAGATTGACAGCAGGGAATGAAATGATCACTAAGAAAATGGTATTAATGAAATAAGATTAAAAGCCTGCTTGCCGTAGCTTTTGGCGAAGGTGAGATAAAAGAAAAAAATAAAGTAGGGGCTCGACACCTGTCTATCGAAACTTTAGAGAAGATGGATGTCAAGCCCCTATTTCCATAAAGACAATATGAATTACATATGACATGATCAATGTATTGATATGGCTGTGATAAAAATATAGATAGATACCATTATTTTAAATTAACCATAATAGTTATTGACAAAAGTAAGCCGATTTTATTAATTTGTCTCTGATTCATTATTTACATGTTGAGCTTGATACGGACCAGGAAATTGGATATAAATTTGAACCGGAATCGGAGTAAAGGAAAAAATTGTAATTTGTCGGAATTAGCAGTCATTTCTCCCATGTAATAATAATTTTAAAACGGCATTAGTCGCTCTAAAGATCGTGGTTATATAAAAATTAAAAATAAAAGGTACGGAGGTAAAATGAAAAGGATCATTAGTGTATTGTGTTTGACAGTGATTGTATTTTTCGGCACACAAGCTGCAGATTACGATCAGCTTCAAAAACTGGTAGCATCAGAACGCACATCAAGTGACAAATTTGGAAACGGTGTTTCGATTGATGGTGATTATGCAGCGGTAGCCGCTTACTATGAAGATGAGGATGCTGCGGGCGCCAATACTCTGAGTAACGCGGGTGCTGTCTATATTTTCAAGCGTGACGGATCCACATGGAGTCAACAGGCAAAACTCGTTCCTTTCGATCGTCAGCAATATGATGATTTCGGTTACAGTGTCGCCATAAGCGGAGATTATGTCATTATCGGGGCAGCTTATGAGGATCATGATACCACAGGATCCAATGAGATGTTGACAGCGGGATCCGCCTATATTTTTAAGCGCAACGGGAGTAGCTGGGAACAGCAGATAAAGTTGGTTTCTTCCGATCGTGCAGGAAGTGATTATTTTGGCTATAGTGTGGCTCTTGATGGTGATTATGCTATTGTGGGAGCCTATCAGGAAGATGAAGATACTACAGGGAGTAACACATTAAACAGTGCTGGCTCTGCATATATATTTAAACGTGATGGAAGCAATTGGGTTCAACAGGCGAAATTGGTTTCATCAGACAGGGCGGCAGCGGATTATTTTGGACGTAGTGTTTCGCTCTCTGGTGATTATGTGCTTATTGGCGCATACGGGGAAGATGAAGATGTTCTGGGAAACAATACTTTAGCCACAGCCGGTGCAGCCTATGTGTTCAAACGCGATGGAAACGTTTGGAACCAGGAAGCAAAGATCGTAGCATCTGACCGCGGAGCAGGTGATGAATTTGGTTATAGTACTTCCATTGATGAAGATTATGTTTTTATCGGAGCTTATAAGGAAGATGAAGACGCATCAGGAGGGAATTCACTTGGGAATGCCGGTTCGGCCTATGTGTTTAAACGGAGCGGTACAAATTGGGTTCAAGAAGCAAAGTTGGTAGCCTCAGATAGAGCATTGAACGATTATTTTGGTAACAGTATTTCGATCTATGGAAGTTATGCCCTCGTTGGTGCATATAGTGAAGATGAAGATACTTATGGCAGTAATACTCTGACAGGCGCGGGTTCAGCCTATATCTTCAAACGAGAGGGCACAAGTTGGAGCCAGGAATCAAAGATCGTACCTGACGATAGGGATGATTACGATAACTTTGGTTGCAGTGTTGCTCTGGATGGTACTAATGCCCTGATCGGAGCCAATCAGGAAGATGAAGATGCAACAGGTGCAAATACTGTCAGTATGGCCGGTTCAGCGTATATTTTTGAAATCCCTGCGTCGGAGGTGCCTCTGCCTATCATGCTGAGTTCATTCAAGGTAAAAGCTTCCGGTGGGAAGATCGAACTTAACTGG
>JAUVKP010000267.1 GCA_030596185.1 Fidelibacterota bacterium
TATTTCGATTGTTCTATTACTCGAATGCTCATGATTCGCTTCTCAAATTGAATAATCGATACCCACAGGGATTGAGATATTATATAAATCCACATTCATACCCGCAGAAAGCGAAAAGTGTTGTTTTGAAGATGATGGAAAAGAATATTATTAAATTAAAAGGCCTTTTTTAATAACCGTCCCTACAAAATTCCCCCCAAACATTGCGATCAGGTCATCCAGCTTTCCAATCTTGCAGATTAAAATATCCGCCTGTTTCCCTTTTTCCAATGAGCCAATGCAATCATCGCGATTTATGGCTTTGGCAGCATTCCGCGTAACAGCTTTCAGTGCTTCTTCGGGAGTAAAACCCATGTGCATGACGGCGAGGGACATCATCATGGGAATGGAAAGCGAAGGACAGGTACCGGGATTATAATCTGTGGCCAATGCGACGGGCATATTTGCATCTAAATACGGACGAGCATCGGGATAGGCTGTTTTGAGATAATAGGAACAACCGGGTAAAAAGACAGGCACGGTGCCGGCACGCAAAAGCGCATCGAATTCCGCTTCAGAGACTTTATCGAGATGATCAGCAGAGACAGCACCCAAATCGGCTGCCAGTCCGGTGGCACCGAGCGCTTCAAATTGTCCGGAGTGGATCTTGAGTGGAATCCTTTTGGATTTTGCCGCGTTCAAGAATTTTTCCGTATCTTCAAATGTATAGGCGCCGACATCGCAGTAGATATCCACGAACTCGGCGTCTTTTTTGGCAAGCTCCAGTCCCTCGTTGAGCAGCCAGTCTATATAGGCTTCAGGTTCTTGATCGTCGGGATAAACATGTGGACCCAAAAACGTCGCGATGGTTTCAAGATCACTTTCAATATTTAGTCGATGAATAACATCCAACATTTTCTTTTCAGTCGCCGGGTTCAGTCCATAGCCGGTCTTGATCTCCGCGGTCGTGGTACCATGTTTCAGGCAAAGTTTTACACGCTCTAATGATTGTTGGTAGAGTTTTTCCGGATCGGCTGCGCGGGTTGCTTTCACGGAGGAATATATTCCTCCGCCTTTTTGCTGGATCTCCTGGTAACTCATGCCTTGAAGTCTGTACTGTAATTCATTTGCTCGGGAACCGGCATGCACCAAATGAGTGTGGCAATCCACAAAACCCGGTAAGACCAGCTTGCCTTTGGCATCGATCACTTTTTTTGATTCGTAATTGCGCAGTGGACCTTCAAAGACATCAATGATCTTTTTGTCTTTCACGATAATACAGCCATTTGCGATCTCTCCTTGGGCTGAGACCGTCAAGATGTGCGCATTCTTAATGATCAGGTCAGCTTGATTCATTGTTCAATGTCTCCTCGGCATAGAGGGTAAGTTCGGCAGCTTTTCGTTCGACCTTATCCAATGTTGTTTTTGCCGCTTTTTTGATCTCTTTGCGTTTTTTCAGATCATCAAGTGAAGGCAGATTGATCAATATATTATAATAAGCACCCCAGGCTCCAGCTTGACTTTGTTTGACCGAAACAGCTGCATCGGATAAAGCGTTCTGATTTCCATTTTTTAAAACATATTCGGCCAGTTTGAGAATTTCGGGACAGAGATTCAAAGTGCTGTGAGGAATATTGATGGCACCAAGCACTCCTTCTTGAATGGCGGCATTGCGTTTTGCTTTGTCTTCATCCGTTTTTTTGGGAAGGCGCATGGCTTGCATCCAAATGTTGAAGGCATCGGTATCCTCATCAATGAGTTGCAGGGCGCGGACTTTTAAGGCCTGTGCTTTTCGTCCGGTTTTTTCCATGGGTTCACGAAGATCTACATAATTCTTATTTTCAAAGGTCAAGTTTGCGACCATAGCCGAAAGACCGGCTGCCAGTGCAGCATTCAATGCCGCCACCGATCCGCCGCCGGGGGCGGGTGCGTTTGATGACAAAAGATCGGTAAAATTATTTACGGTCAGGTGCTTCAATTGACCCTCTTCATTTTTTAGAGCATATTCCACAATGCGTTTTTGCGGATCGAAAGTCGAGGTGTTTTCCAGTCCCAATGAACGCATGGCAATATTGATAATATCTTTTTCAGGACAAGCGGTCGATGAACCTTGTTTTTTTAAATAATGTTCACCGCTGTCCAGCATGGCTTGTAAGGGTACCAGTCCAATAAGCTCAGAACCCGTGACTCTTATTCCTTTTTTACCGGCTTCTTCTATCAGCATATCAAAAGCGGTATGTAATCCGGTGATATCAAAACGGTGCAAGTTCATGGTCACTTGCGCATAGCCGTATTCTTCGATGTACCAACCGCCGGCCTGACAGAATTTCAATTTGCCGGGGACTTTGACCATCTTGCCGTTCTCGTCGCGGACGATTTTGCCGTCTTTATCGCGTTTAGCCCGTCCCGTGGAACGAATGGTCAAGCCAATATCCTTGGCCGCTTTTAGATCGGCCGTATTTAAATTAATATTGTAAGCCAACATAAAAGCGCGAGCACTTACGGAAGTTGCTCCGGAACGGGGAAGAAAAACAGCTTCACCAAAATCTGGCGCAAAATCAGGATCTTTGAATTTTTTTTCAAGTGCTTCATATTCACCCTTGCGAATATCGGGTAAATTATAGCGGTCATCGCGTTGAGCGGCTTCGCCATATAAAAATATCGGAATGCCTGTGGCATCGTTGATGCGTTTACCCAGTTCTTT
>JAUVKP010000076.1 GCA_030596185.1 Fidelibacterota bacterium
TATATGCCTATGAATTTTATGACACAGAACTTAGCACCTCTGATATTACCTGGATCTATGAATTTCCCACCATCTTTACACCGGTAGCGGCTTCTGCTTCTTCTTCAAAGATCACAGGTCCGGTCAACAATATGATGAAACCGGGATCACTTAATAAAGCAAATGATCATGTGGTACAAGCGACTCGTATTGAAAAGATCAGAAAAGTGGATGCTGGTAAAGCAGGTTTAAAAGCCTTAAGAAAATAAATATTCAGTAAAGCGAACTGGAAATATAAAAGCCGTCCCGATGCAAAGGGATGGCTTTTTTATATTAAGATGAAATTTGATCAACGCTTAGTATATGGCGCGTTTCAATGTGCCATATACATTGTTGTAAGCAGTTAATAATTACAATTTTCTTTTAATTCATCACGTAGAGAAGCTAAATATGTAAGCTCAGGACCCTGTCCTCCTAAAAATGAATTCCAATTCAGAAGTCTTTTCTATTCATGGAATGTTGGCCTAACTTATTTTTGTATTTCGTTTGCAATGCAGTAAGGAAATTTCTCAGGTACTGATCCATGCAAGGTCGATAGGATTTATGATCAGGATTACGAAAAAAAGCACTCAACTCATGTTTGCTTAGTTTTACATCTACTAAAGCGAACAGATCTAAGATGTCATCTGTTTTCAAATCCAATGCAATTTTTAGTTTCCGAAGGATCATATTATTGCTTAAAAAATATTCCGGTTCCGGTTGAGGACCTTCTCTTTTCCCGCGTGTTTCAATGATTAAACCGTTGAGGAAAATGGCCAAATCTCTATCTGTAATTTCTTTTAATAAAGGGTCATCCTTTTTTTTCAACCAGTCACTTACATCCGCTTTATTGACCTCGTAATCGGCTAATTTAAAAAGCGCAATTATTTTGAGATCACTAAAGTTAAACAGGTAACGAATACGTCTTAATACATCATTATTGGTCATATGCTATTTTGTTTCATTTAATTTTTCTTTACTCATAATTTTTTATTTCAACTTTTTGAATTTTTATTTTAGTTTTTCCATGCTTTTTATTTTTTGGGCCATTTAGCAACCAATTAGCAACCAATTAGGGGCCAATCCGGCCAATTGCTTTTAAACAATATGTATGATTTGACCCCATTGAATACAGGTAGATTACCGCCATATTACCGCCATTACCGCCATTTATCCGCCAAACTCATAATAAGTCCCTTTCTTTTCACCCCGTTTTGTGAGTGTCGATTTATTTGTTAGTTCATCTAAATCTCGCAAAGCCGTTCTTTCTGAAACATCATTCAATTCCTGATATTCTTTGTTAGTAATCTTGCTATTTTCTTTAACGAATTGTACCGCTTTAATCTGCCTGTCGTTTAACCCAATCTTCTTAAGTTGCTCTTCATTTAAATAATCTTTGAAAATCGTTACCAATACACCACTATCTAAAGGTTGAATTTCTGGTTCCGGTAATTCTGCTTCCCTACACGAATTGAAAATCTTTAATGTGCCTCGTCCCCAGGTATCAATGTATCCGGCTTTAAAACAAACATCGGCAATGATTGGGTTTCGAGGCAGGGAGCTGTGTGTCCTTTTCAGTGCCGCCTTTGGCATTGGCAAAACCACATATCCATTTCAGGTAGTCGTTGTGCCACGAGCTTTTCCATTCTATATTTTGTTTCTCTTTTATCATTTCAAAGCCTCTTTTATAATCCTCATTTCTTCAATATTATCAAGGGTTTCAAGGTTATTGAGCACCGGGTGCTTGGGGTCATACAAACGCTCAAACTCACTTTGTTTAATGGCTAACTTTCTTGTAAATAATTGATAGCTTTTTCTTTATACTTTGGATTTTGTCTAACTGATATTATTTTCATTCAATTTTCAATCAATTTTTTACATCGTTACTGTCAGTGGCAGTTGTCCGGAAATTCCGGACAACTGAATCTTCATTCAGCTCACCTTCTTTAAAAATATTTCCTATATGCTCGGATATAGTCCGTTTATTTTTACCAAATAAATCTGCCATTTGATTTTGACTTAACCAAACAGTATCTTTCTCTAGGAGGACATCTATTTTTATTCCACCATCTTTGCTTTGGTAGATCACTATTTCACTTTTCTTTTCCATATCTATATTGTTTTAAACTCCATGCGCGCATTTTGCATTTGTAAGATTCTTTTGCTTACTGTATATATTTATTAAAATTATACAAAATTAAAGGTAAATTTAAAAACAGTATTTATTTTTGTAGCAAGTGGTTTATTACAAAGTAGGTAGCTGTTTTTGTCTCACAAAACTACCCTTAGACCTTTAAAAAGTTAAATCATAATTGTCCATGGCCTGTAATTATTTTTTTAACTATTTTTCACCAATCACCAATTACCAATCACCAATCACCAGTCACTAAACCATACCCCGTACTTCTTCCTCCTTCGGGTAGTTTATATAAAATATGTTTATTAATTAGGTCCTGAATATCCCGTGTTGCGGTATCCTGTGAGCATTTAGCAATATTTGCCCATTTTGAGCTTGTCAGTTTACCCTCAAATCCATCCAATAATCGATTTAGCAATTGTTTTTGCCGTTCATTAATGATAGTAAAAGCGTTGTTAATCCAAAAGTTGTGCTTGAAGATCACTTTCTCCAATATACTTTCAGAAGATTCAAGCGCATGTAACAGACAATGAAGAAACCATTCTATCCAATTTGTAATATCAAGTGTACCTTTTTGTGTTTTTTCAAGTACTTCATAATATTGTTTTCTTTCTTTTCTGATTTGTGCAGACATACTATAAAAGCGATAAGATTGATTATCTGATCGTGCTAATTGCATATCGCTTATTGTGCGGGCTATTCTCCCATTGCCGTCTTCAAAAGGATGAAGTGTGACGAACCATAAATGAGTGATGGCCGACTTTATAACCAGATCTAAATCTTGTTTATTGTTTAACCATTCAAAAAAACTTCTCATTTCTGTTCCCAATATACTTGCATCAGGAGCTTGATAATGCACATTTTCTTTTCCCATAGGACCGGAAATAACCTGCATGGGTCCTTTTGAATCATCTCGCCATGTTCCTGTAAGCACCTTGAACATTCCACTATATCCGTTTGGGAATAATGCACACTGCCATGCAAAAAGTCGCTCTTTATCTAAGGGCTTATCAAAATTCTCTGTTGCATCGATCATCATTTCAACCACGCCATCTACATTTCTATCAGAAGGAACCAGTCCTGAAACATCCAAACCCAGTCGGCGTGCCACAGAAGAACGCACTTGATCCGGATTCAATAATTCGCCTTCTATTTCTGATGATTTTATAACATCTTGTGTAAGAATCTCAAGATTAGCGCGATTCTTTAATTCAAAACCCAATGCTCCCATTTTTCCAACAACACGACCTTGTAAATTCCTGACTTTTGTTAGCAAGGTTAACAGCTTTACTGCATTCCATTTGAATTGTGGCCAATCATTTTGTTCATAGATATACATCATAAACTCCGCATATTATGCGGTAAATATAGGGCATTATCTCCGCAATGTCAAATATAATCTGCAAAATATGCGGAGATTAGAGTATTTAATCTCCGCATACGGAATATTATATATTTGTTTAATCTTTTAACGGGTCAAAATCCGGTTCCATATACCGGTTCTTTCCCTTAGTGGAGGCCGGGAATTGATAGATGGATTCTTGAGGACAGATCTGTATACAACGCATGCATTGTTCACAGGTTTTAGACCATTTGGGTTTGCCGTTTACCATCCTAATACTGCCAGTGGGACAGGCCTTTGCGCAAATACCGCAACCATTACAGCTTGAATAGAGCTTGAACATACTCTTAAGTCCATAAAGGCCGAAATTCCTGAACATAATATTTATGACGTTTGAAGGGGATTTAAAGAACCAGGGTTGCTTTTTATAATCAAAGAGTTCTGTTTTATTATTTAAAATATCTGCAGCGATCTGTTTTGATCGCTCAACTCCCGCTTCAATAATAGTCGTGTTTTTATCCATGGACAAGATCGTGCTGAAGGGGATCCAGTTATTCGGCATTTTGATCACATCAGAGTAGATGACATCACAGTTCTTACGTTTTAATATTCTAGCACCTCTTAATGTGCCCAATCCTGCTCCGTTCGCATCGCCTGCCGTAAAAATAAAGAAGACCTTCTGTTTGCTGTTAAATGATTTAAGAGATCTGAGATATTTTAAGATGATACGAGGCATGCCAAAAGCATGGACAGGAAAAGCAAAACCGATTAAATCTACTCCCTCGATCTTCTTTTCCATGGGATCTAATTTTGAAATATGTACTTGATGTCCGGCTTCACTGAATACCTCTCTGCAGGTATCCAGGACTTTCCATGAATTGCCTGTCCCGGTAAAATATCTAAGTTGTATCTTCATGTTTTATACTACTTTATTTAAAATCGAGTTCAAAGATCTTAATTTAAACCTTAAACCTTAAACTTTAAACCTTAAACTTTAAACGATTAATCGCGTCTCCACCCTAAGCCAAATTCTGAAGCATGAATAGATCCTTCACTATGTTCAGGATGACAATTACTTAAACCCTAAACGATTAATCGAATCAAAGCTGCCAGACAAGCGGTCTCTGTTCGTAAACGTCGATTTGTCAGCAGGACAGGTTGAGCAGAGTGTTGAATAGCAAGTGCAACTTCATCGGGATGAAAGCCGCCCTCGGGTCCAATAAGAACAAGATAATTTTCGGGATCAGATGCGGGTGCTAATTGAGGGTAATCATCTTGATTATCACATATATAGATGATGTCAGGACGTTTTTGTTTAATAAATTCTTTAAAAGGGACAGGATCGTGCAAAATTGGCAGGTGAGAGCGCCCAGATTGCTTTAAAGCTGAAAGTATGATCTTCTCGCTGCGTTCTCGTTTTAGGCTCTTCACGACCGTGTAACGTGTCATTAGAGGGTAAATGTCGTAAACACCCAATTCTACGGCTTTTTCCAGCATGATCTCCCAATGTGAGGGTTTGATCAAGCCGATGGCCAAGGATACCCTGTTTTCGGGTTCACCGAATTTTGGGTGTTTTCCAATTATCTTGCATATAGTACTTTCCGCATCGATCTCAAGGATCTCAGCTTGATAAGAAGTGCCTTTGCCATCACTGATCCAGATGGTATCGCCGGGTCTTTTGCGCATAACCCGGAACAAGTGCTTGTGTTCATCGCCATCAATGATCAAAGTATTGTTTTCAACATGCTTAGAATAAAAGAATTGTTCGTGAGCCATTAGAAATATTTTCCATAATTCATGATGATCGCGGCACCGTTCCAGTTGGTTTTTAAAAACACCTCATCCACAGCTTGCTTGAAACTGTTGATCTCATAACCAAGCGCAACAGTTAAAGAACTGCGTTTTTGCATCATGAAATCAATGCCAAAATGAAAGTGAGAATAAAAGCCAAGATAATATTCCGCGTCTTGATAGCGGCTGATATTTGCCCAAGGATCATTATCCGTATCAATTGCCAGTACCGGACCGGCTTGAACGGAAACAAAGGGTGCAAAGGTATTGGCTAATTGTCGTGTGAAAAAATGTTTTTTTACAAATAGTCCGGTTTTAACGAAATCAAGATGAATGGTATTTAATTTCATAGTATAACCGGAATAAGGATCAGTCCAGGTATATTCTTTTCCACTTGAAACAAAGGTCCAGTTTGCTTGAATGCCGGCATGCAGATTATCAAGAAGTCGCCATTGCATCATGCCGCCCAGGCTAGATCCGTAATCTGTCATGCGCAGATCAATGCTATTGATCCTTTTGACTTTTCCCATTGAATCATAATTTGTAGCCGATAAAAGCTGAAATGCGATAAAGAATATGATCAGGGCGCGTTTCATGATCTATCTCCCCGTACTTGTTCGTAAATATAAGTCATACCTACTAAAGTTAACGATTTATCTACCTTTTGAATGTACTTTGAATGCGGGGCAATTACTTGTGATAGTCCGCCGGTTGCGATGATCGTAATATTTTTTTCACCCCATTCATGACTAATTCGTTTTATCAACCCGTC
>JAUVKP010000241.1 GCA_030596185.1 Fidelibacterota bacterium
ATTGACTTGAAAATTGGCGAATTATAGCATCAGGATATTAAACAATTACAAATGTATGTTAACCATTACGATAGATTTATAAAACTTGATGATGGAAATAAAACAATTGGAATAATATTTTACCAAGATAAAAATGGTACACTTGTTGAAATAACATTACCGGAAGATAACGAACAAATTTTTGCAAGTAAATATCAGACTGTTTTGCCGAGTAAAGAAGAGCTAAAACACCTAATTAAAAATAAAAATTAATATAACGAAATACCAACAAAAGCTATATCTAATCCTGATAAAACAATCGGGACAAGGCGAAGATTTTTATCTCAACCTCAACCTTATCCCCATCTTCCCAACTTTTTTCACTCATAACTTTCCTCAACTTTCCCCCACAAATAATATTGAAAATCCCAAAATAATGTAATAATATTGAGATGTACCTTACGTACCTGTAAATAAAAAAGGACCCAAGTATGAAACGATTAATTTATTTAGTATTGATTTTACTTTTTGTAATTGCAAACGCACAAGAGAATCTAACATATCAAAAACCGCCTCAAGATATTCTGGATCTTGTAGATGTACAGCGTGCTCCCTCTGTTCTGATAGATGATAATAAAGAGTATATGGTTTTACTTTATCGAGATACGTATAAAACTATCGCGGAGCTATCGGAAGAGGAACTTCGTTTGGGCGGCTTACGAATTAATCCCAAGACAAATATTGGCAGTAGAACGAACTATTACAATGATATAAAAATAAAAAATATTAAGAAAAATAATGCTTCAATAAAACCGGTGAAGGACTTACCGAAAAATCCGCGTTTTGCCAATTTTACCTGGTCGCCCGATCAGAAAAAAATCGCCTTAACTAACACAACACTGCTTGGTGTTGAATTATGGGTATTGGACCTGCAAAATGCCGTGCTTACAAAACTGACAGAGGCCAACGTCAATGCCAATATGGGGAATGTGGCCAATTGGTTTGAAGATAGTCGAGCCTTATTGGTGAAATTTATTTCCAAGGAAAGAAAAGATCTATATGATAATAATAAAGTAATTCCTACAGGTCCAACCGTTCACTCAGTGAAGGTAAAAAAGCACAAAACCCGACCTATCAGGATCTTTTGAAAAGCAAAACAGATGAGCACAACTTTGAACAATTGGCATCCTCTGAGATCTACAAGGTATCGCTTAATGGTACTCTGATTAAGTGGCTTGATACTGCGATGTATGGCAATATCAGCTTTTCGCCCGATGGTAATTATGTGATGATAAATACCCTGGAAAAACCATTCTCTTATTTGGTCCCCTATGATCGTTTCCCGTTAAAAACCACGATCTATAGCAAAGATGCAAAAATAATAGAAACCGTCTTGATCGTGCCATTAATTGAAGATCTTCCCAAGGGATTTATGGCAGTCAGGACAGGAAGAAGAAATTTGAGTTGGCGTAGTGACAAACCGTCAACATTGGTATACGTCGAAGCATGTGATAATGGCGATCCGGCAAAAAAAGTGGAGTATCGTGATGAAATATTTCTACTGGAGGCTCCTTTCGCCGGTAATCCAAAAAGTATTCTAAAAACCGTCAACCGATTTGCGGGTATTGAGTGGGGTAATGATAACATTGCGATCGCCTATGATTATTGGTGGAATAATAGAAATACCAAAACCTATGTTTTTGATCCATCCAATAGTTTAGAAAATCAAGTGATCATCTCGGATCGAAACACCCAGGACCACTACAGCGATCCGGGAGATTTCGTTAGCAGAAGAAATGATATGGGTAGTTATGTGTTATCCCTTGAAGGGAATACTGCTTTTCTGATCGGCGAGGGATTTTCTGAGAAAGGACAGTTTCCATTTATTGATAAAATGAATTTAAAAACGCAAGAAAAAGAACGCCTCTATCAATCAACCTACTCCGATAAATTGGAAGATCTCAGGCAATATGATCCGAAAAAAAATCAAATTCTGGTGAGAATTGAATCCAAAAATGAGTATCCGAATTACTACTTTAGAAATTTAAAGAACAATAAATTGAAGCAGCTTACTTTTTTTGAAAATCCCTTCAAGAGTATTCAGAATGTACATAAAGAAGTGATCACCTATCAGCGTGAAGATGGCTTAGAACTATCGGGTACTCTATATCTTCCGGTAGGCTATGATGAAAATAAAAAAGAAAAAATGCCGATGATATTATGGGCATACCCAAGGGAGTACAAGGATAAATCCTCTGCTTCACAGAATACACAAAACCCTAATGAGTTCACGTACCCGCATTGGGCATCTCCTATCCATTGGGTGAACAAAGGTTACGTAATTTTGGATGACGCCGCATTCCCTATCGTGGGTGAAGGTGATGCTGAGCCAAATGAGACCTTCAGAAGTCAGTTGATCGCTAATGCAAAAGCTGCCATTGATGCCGTAGATAAATTAGGATATATCGACAGAAACAGAGTGGCAGTCGGCGGACATAGTTATGGCGCATTCATGGTTGCCAACTTGTTGGCCCATTCTGATCTTTTTGCTGCTGGAATTGCCAGAAGTGGTGCCTACAACAGAACACTAACGCCTTTTGGCTTTCAAAGTGAAGAACGTACATACTGGGAAGCTCCAGAGGTGTATTATAATATGTCACCTTTTATGCATGCCGATAAAATGAAAACTCCCTTGCTTCTTGTACATGGTGAGGCAGACAATAATTCCGGGACTTACCCTTTACAAAGCCAGCGATATTTTAATGCTTTGAAAGGATTGGGAGCTACTGTAAGACTGGTCATGTTACCGAAAGAAAGTCATGGATACAGAGCAAAAGAAAGTATCTTTCATCTCCTATGGGAACAAGATCAGTGGCTGGAAAAATACGTTAA
>JAUVKP010000046.1 GCA_030596185.1 Fidelibacterota bacterium
TCGTCATCCTGTCCGTCAGCTGACGGAGAAGGATCTATTCACATTATTAAACTTCGTATCATGAATAGATCTTTCGACTTCATCCCGATCTTCATCGGGATTCCACTCAAGATGACAGATTCGGCCGTTTTGAATTTTAAAGATGAGTTGTTTCTCCGCTTTCCTTGATAAATATATCCTATCAAAAAAAAAGCTCAACATCCTACTTCGCTAAAGCTTCGCAGGATAAATTCTGAGCCCCTACATTTCCAAAAATATTTACAATCCAGTTTATCCTGTAATCCTGTCTAAAAATATCCTGTCATTTACTCGTATAAAACGTACTCGCAACGATCTCCATCTGCCTCAAGAAAACAGCTTTGCTTTGTCCCGGTGCATAGACCATACAATCAATAAGATAGGTTCTGTCCGTTACACCATCATAAAAATAAAACATGCTAAAAGGACCGCCCATTAACTTAGTGGGATGCCCCCATAAACCACGGATATTGTTTACAAAAACACCATTCCAATCTACCGAACGATAACGCGCATAAGATTTTTCAATATATATTTTATCCATGAGATTCTGCATTAACCAGTATTTCATGCGAAGGGCCCAATCTTCATCAATAACTTTGTTAAAGCCACCATCCATCCAATAGATAATGATATTTCGCTGAGGACGGGGAACACCAAGATGAATAATATGACGGACTGAATCTATTTCGATTATTTCATAATCATGAGGTAAACGTAAGGAAAAACCGAATTGATCATATATGTCTTCGGACAATTCTTTTTCTTCAGCGGTATAATAGAGCTGTTCAAATTGAGAACTTAAAAATTTGGTATTGATAGCCTGGTAAACCTGAGATCCATTTTCCCGGATATACTCAAGAAGCTCTTCTTTGGTATTTGCAAGCATCAACATATAGATCTGACGATCTGCATATTTATCGTATTCATAGAAAAACACTCGCTGCCCCGCTTGGACTTGGTTACGGATATTTTCACTGATACTATTTTGAACAAATGTTGATATCTCGTCTTTTCCATCTAAAGTAGCTATCAACAAGATAAGCTTATCGTCGCGAAATTCTTTATAATTCTCCAGTTCAAAGCGCGAGAAATAAAATTGTTGCTCAATTTGAGGAGTACGGATCTCAAACTCAACTTTCTTTGAGAAATCCTCCGAAATAAAGTCCCAGGTCGCATCATTGACCAATGTTCTAATGGCAATGGGACTTCCACCCGCGAGCGGCTTGTAATCACCACACGAAAAAAGTAATAATGCCACACTTAAAATGATCAGAATCTTTTTCATATTATTTCTCCGTATTTTCAGCTTGCTTCTGAATGATCTCAAGCTTTTCTTGAGTTTTTGTCAAAATATTTTGACAGTAAGCACTGAGTTCGGAACCTCGCTCATATAATTCTAATATTTCTTCCAGAGGAGTTTCTTCATTCTCTATTTTCTTCACAATGGATTCTAATTCTAACATAGCATCTTCAAAACTTTTTTCTTTATTCATGATCTGATCCTTTGTTTTCTTTATTTTTGATGATCGCATCTGTTGTGCCATCATGGAAAGTTATATTTACATGATCTTCAGGAGACAATACTTTTACGGATCGAATAAGTTTATCGTTCCAATCTCGTATAAGCGTATAACCTTTTTTCAAAACATGTTCAGGCGAGTAAGCAAATAGCGTACTATGCATCCCCTTAAAACGAGATATTTTAAGCTGAAGATGATTATTAATGCCTTTGCTGGCTTGAGTAAGTAAGGATAATATATTATGACTCATATTATGTAAGTTTTCAGAGAGCTGACGGGAAGATAAATATCGTTGAAAATTCTTTAAGCGATCTTTTTGTCTCTCCAAACTCCGGATCATGGTATTGGAAAGAGTATAATCCATCTGGTTTAATGTAATGCGAACTTCCCGCCAATTGGCACAAATATATTCAGCCGCATTCGTAGGGGTAGATGCACGATGATCAGAGATCAAATCAACGATAGTAGTATCGGTTTCATGCCCAATACCTGTGATTAGAGCTAAGGGATAATCGGCAATATATCTCGCCAAAGTTTCGTCGTTAAACTCCCAAAGGTCCTCTATAGAGCCTCCACCTCGCGCACATATGACTACATCGGGCCAAACAGCTTTAAGCCCTTCAAGGGCTTCTATAACAGTTTTGGCGGCTCCTTTGCCTTGCACGCGCGCTGGTGAAAGGCTTAATCGAACATGGGGAGCATTCATTTCAAATACACGGAGCATATCTTGTAGTGCCGCACCTGTCTCACTTGTAACCATGCCAACATGTAGGGGATATTGTGGAATAGCTTTTTTTCGTCCTATTGCACAAAGTCCCTCTTCTATCAATTTGGCTTTTAATGCCTCATATTGAATATATAATTCACCGCGACCGGCATCTTGCAGAGATTGAATAATAAATTGATATTTTCCATGAGGAGCATAGACACTTAATTTACCGTAAACAATGACTTCCATCCCCACAGCTGGCTTTGTTGTTAATTGCTGAGCCGTAGTACGCCAAACAACAGCGGGTAAGATTGCTCCGGGATCCTTAAGCGTCATGTAGATATGTCCGCTACTGTGAAATTTACACTCCGAAATTTCCGCACGGATCATGGCAGCCGGTATATCTTTTTCCAATTTAGATTTTATTTGAGCAGTAATGTCTGAAACGCTTAGAATATTTAACATCGTACTAGAAAATAATAAATAATTCAAACAATTGACAGTTGAAAATTTATTATGGCTAATTTTGATAAACGAAAGTGTAGAATTTTACTCATAAACTAATATTGATCATGTCATCCCGGAAAGCAGATCGCAGAGAAGCTTATCCAGGATCTAAACAATTTTATTCCTCACAAATATTTTCGATCGTCAATAAATGAGATCCCGGATAAAATATCCGCTGGATATTTTTCCGGGATGACTTGTTTATTTTTTATACATAATGCAATAGGGGCGAAATATCTTTCGCCCCTACAAATTCTTTATGATAAAAAAAAGAGACTGTTCACAGTCTCTTAGTATTTAGCTTTTTTTCTTTTTATGACGATTTTTTCTAAGGCGTTTTTTCCGTTTATGGGTACGGATCTTACCTTTTTTCTTTTTTTTACCGCAGGGCATTAACCTACCTCCTTATAACACATTTTTTTTCAAGTTATCGTTGACCCGTTCTTTTAATGATTCAGAAGCCTTGAAGTAAGGTAAATAATGTTCAGGAACCTGAACTGTTTCACCTGTTGAAATATTACGGGCCGCTTTAGCTTTTCGGGTCTTTAAAATAAAGTTTCCAAAGCCGCGTAAATCAACTCGTTCACCTTGAATCAATGCTTCACTTACAACAGTAATGAAGCCCTCAATAACCGCTTCTGTCTCAACCTGGGTTAAGCCTGTCTGCGCCGATATTTCTTTTATAATGTCTGATTTTCTCATAGCCGTGTAAGATAGTTTTTTTTAAAAGTTTATGCAAGCAATTTATTGAATTCTAATCTTATCTCCCGGATAAATTTTAGAATAATTCATACTTGGATTTAATTTCTTCAATTCGTTGGTATTAAGTCCATATTTTCCGGCGATCTTATCAAAAGAATCTCCCCGTTTTACAGTGTAATATTGTGCTATGGTTTGGTAACTATCACCTTTAGGCACCCAAATCGTCAATTTTTGTTTCGGGTGAATGAATTCTCCGTAGACTAAACCGTTCCATACACGTATCCTGGATGCGCGTGTATCATAAACCTCTGCAATATCACCTAAGGTATCGCCGGTTTTAACTTTATATATGATCTTTCTATGTGATGCGGACAGATTAGGCTTTCCACTAGAAGAAGAGGAGGATGTTTTGCTACTATATGTTGATCCTGATGTCAGGTATGAAGATCCGCCTTGTGGAAGAATTAGTTTTTGTCCAATATAAATTTGGGATTTACTTTTCAGTTTATTCGCTTTTACTATATCCTGAACTGTCATACCATATTTCAAGGCGATCTCGGAAAGTGTATCACCGGATTTAACTTTATAAACGATATGTGTTGGTGATGCTTCCATAACCAGAATTTCACGTTCCAGAATGGATCGTTTGCCTTTAGGAAGTCTGATAGTGTATCTGTAAGCGGGAGTATTGAGTTTTCTTAACTCCGGATTTATTTCTCTTAATTTATCAAATTTTATACCACAAACTCGTGCGATCTTTTCCAATTCGTAACTTTGATCTAAGGTCAATGTATCGAAATCACCCCAGATCGATTTTGGTTTGTAATCAGTGAATCCATATTTTTCGGGGTTTATACAAATCGCAGCTACTGCGACAATACGAGGTACATATTTACGTGTTGCACGCGGTAAAGTTTTCATTTTCCAGTAGTCACGTGTATGTTCATACCTGATAGAACGCGCCAGTCTGCCCTCTCCGGCATTATATGCGGCCATTACCAAATACCAATCATTGAATTCCTCATAGAGATAAAGCATATATTTTGCAGCAGCTATAGTAGCCTTGACCGGATCACGGCGTTCATCTACCCAGTAATCGTATTTTAAGCCAAAACTTTTACCGGTGTAATCCATGAATTGCCATTGTCCCATAGCACCCACATAAGAGCGCGCATCCGTCTTCATTTCGCTTTCAAGCATGCTCAGGTAAATAAATTCTTCCGGAACACCGTTTTCACGCAATATCTTTCTGAATAAACGTTCATATGTGGCCTTGGTTTTGATCCAGTTTTGCATATCGCCGCGACGCTTAGATGTAAACATCTTTATAGATGTCTCAACACGGTTATTTATCATGATGGGAATATGCCCATCCCGATCTTCAAGAACAACAATATCCTTATTACCGTTCCCGGCAAAATGCTCATCGGTCAATGTGCCCATAGCCTCTTTAAGGTCAGAAAGCGAGAATTGCTCATGCAATTCACTCATTTGAGGGGCATATTCTTCAAATTCTTTGATGATACGATCGGTAAATTCTTTAAATTGTTCATATTGGATCCCATCCATCCCATTATATGATTCGATCTTTGCTAAAATATCAAAAATAATGCTTAACTGAAATTCAACTTCAAGAGAGTCTTCATCATCTTGTGCTAAAAGAGCATCAACATAATGAACTTTTGCCTGAGTTAAATATTGGTCAAAAAGTGTTATAAATTCTATCGGTTCATCAATCGTGACGATCTCGGTTGAAATCTCATTTTTTCCCGTATCGTTCAAAGTGCTTACTACAGCAATGGTCGAAGGGCCTGCTTCTTGTATAGTTTCTTTACTTCCAGAAACACATCCTGTGCTGACAATTGCTACAAAAAATAATAATATCGCTAAACGAAATCTCATTCATTATCCCCTATTACATTCTTTCCGGTGCGGATACACCAAGGATTTTTAAACCATTCGCTAGAATGATCTTTACAGCATCAATTAATTGTAGACGAGCTTTTGATAACTCTATATTTTCCGATACGACTCGGTGAACAGAATAAAATTTGTGAAATGCTGTTGCCAGACGATATAAGTAGTTGGCCAGATGCATAGGTTCCAGACTTTTCTTACACAAATCCATAATATCTTTGAATTCCAACATTACGTCCATGAGGGCAATAAGCTCTGGTTCCTTCAGAAGTGTAAGATCGGCATCTTCATAATCTTTAATGCCTTTTTCAGAGCTGTGCAAAAGTATATTACATATTCTGGCATGCGCGTATTGTAAATAAAATACCGGATTTTCGTCCGTTTGTTTTTGAGCCAGGGCAAGATCAAAATTCAAATGTGAATCCATGTTACGCATGATATAGAAATAACGTACCACATCCGTTCCGACAAGATCCATTAATTCATCCAAGGTAACGAAATTTGCTTTGCGCGTGGACATTTTGACCATTTCACCATTACGGGTAAGTGTCACAAATTGATGTAAAAGCACGCGTATTGATGAAGTATCAAAGCCCATAGCTTCCAAAGCGGATTTTACATCCGGGTAGGTTGCATGGTGATCTGCTCCAAAAATATCAATGATCAAATCAAAACCACGTCTGATCTTTTCACGATGATAAGCAATATCGGGTAAACGATAGGTGGGTTCACCGGTATTTTTAACCAATACACGATCTTTGTCCGCACCAAACTCAGTCGCCTTGAACCAAGTTGCGCCATCTTCTTCATAGGTATATGCTTTTTCTCCAAGTACAGCTAAAACTTCTTTTATCTTACCTTGCTTATAAAGATCTTTTTCATTGAAATATACATCATGCTCGATCCCAAGTCGTTTTAAGGTATCGCGGATAGTGATAAATATGGCATTAGATGCAAAATTGATAAAAAGTTCAAGATCATTCTCTGTTTTTAAATCACCATGTTTTTTGCGAAAATCAGCGGCAATATCAATAATATATTCGCCTTCATAGCCACCTTCGGGAATATCCAATTCCATACCCATCAATTCATTATATCTTGCAAGAACGGATAGACCCAACATGCGTATTTGTCGACCTGCATCATTAAAATAATATTCACGGGTCACATCAAAATCATGCCATTCAAGTATTCTAGAAATGGTATCGCCCAAAACAGCTTGGCGACCATGTCCGATGGTCAGCGGACCGGTTGGATTAGCAGATACAAATTCAACCTGAACTTTTTTTCCTTTACCGGAATTACTTTTTTGAAAATCTTCTTTTTCTTTACGAATACGAGGAATATATGCTTGAAAATATTCAGGTGAGAAAGTAAAATTAATAAAGCCCGGGGCAACGATCTCGATCTTTTCCAAACCTTTGATCTTTCCTTCAAGCTCAGCTGCAATATCATTTGCGATGTCTAGGGGTCGGCGCTTCAGTTGTTTTGCAAGGGTTAATGCTACATTTGAGCTAACATGTCCAAAAGTATTTTTTCTTGGGCGTTCTACAGAAAATTGCGCGCGCTCCCACCCAAGCCGTTCCAGACATAAGTAAATTTCATTTTGTACTGCTTGTAACATATTCTCCTCAAAAACAGACATAAAAAAACGAGCTGCTAATGCAACCCTCTAACTATGGAAAACTAATAGTTTTCTTAGTCTATATCAAATAAAAACTTTGCAAATATGTTCCGATAAAAAAGGTTTATTTTGATCAGATCCGCATATCAGAAATTAATGGGTCATCAGCAGAAAGTGGTGTGCAATTAATATCCCAAGTATTTTCATCCAGGATCACGTGAACCTGTATTTCTTCATCGGGTTTCGCTTTTGAATAGCGCGCAAGTAGCCGCGAAGCTAATTCCATATCATCCTGAGAAAATTCACCGCTGCCAATAGCAATACCGCCGATCACATTTTTAATTTCAAAGAAATAACGTCCTGAAATATAAGGCTGTAATAAATGATATTCTGATTCATCGCGTGAAATAACAAGTTTTGCGTTCTCCGATATCCTAAAATGACGTCCTATTCGCAAAAGAGGAGCATCTTTTCTAGGAAAATCATCTTTCCCATATTGATCAAGCAGATCTTTGACACGATCACCGTATTCCGGAACGATCAGGTAACAATTTCCTCCGGCAGCAACGGCAAGTTC
>JAUVKP010000131.1 GCA_030596185.1 Fidelibacterota bacterium
GCTTTCTACTCCTTTTTTCTTACTCCTTACTGACTTCTGCCTACTACCTACTGGCTTCTGACTACTGACTACCGGCTTCTGACTACTGACTACCGGCTTCCGGCTTCTCAATATAAAAAAAAAAGAGGCAATCAAATGATCACCTCTTCTCTATTCTTTTTACGTTTTACTTTTAGATATTATTTTAGGAATTTAACCTGTCTTTAACCTTCCTCAATGTCAACTTTCCGCAAGAGCAGTCCACCAATAAGGAAAAGCGCAAGAATGGAAAGTACGCCGTAACGAATGCCCATGTTCTCTAATTGCATACTCCCAATAGTAACATCTGAAGCATTTCGAGCGAGGAGTGCGACAATTGCCATTAAACTGGGGCCA
The DNA here is from genome assembly GCA_030596185.1 of Fidelibacterota bacterium. Taxonomy (GTDB): domain Bacteria; phylum Fidelibacterota; class Fidelibacteria; order Fidelibacterales; family Fidelibacteraceae; genus M50B103. The sequence continues at coordinate 376 of JAUVKP010000131.1, forward strand.
ATAACCGCTGCAAATTTTCCAAGCAAGTTGAAGAATCCGTAAAATTCAGCCGATTTATTTGCAGGAATGATCCGGGAATATAAACTCCGGCTGATCGCCTGGATACCACCTTGAAATAGTCCGACAGCAACAGCCAGTGCATAAAAATGCCATACCTGATTCATAAAGAAACCGATCAGAGTAATAATGGAATATGCAATAATTCCGACATATAGAGATTGCTTGGGACCAATTTTCTTTGCCAGTAAGCCATATAATAAAGCTCCGCCAAATGCCACAAACTGCACTATCAACAATGCAACGATCAATGCTGAGGATGGAAATTCCAATGCCATTCCAATTGAGATCGCCATACGAATAATGGTATCAACACCGTCAATATAGAACCAGTATGCAAGTAGAAACATTCCCACTACTTTTAGATGTTTTATTTCCTTAAAGGTTGTGATCAATTGCAGCCATCCGGCCTTTATTGTTTGAAAGATCCCCATACTTTCTTTTTCGAACTTGGGTTCTTTTACAACCATAAAAATAGGAATCGAAAACAGTGCCCACCATACAGCAACGGACAGGAAGGATATCCTTACTGCGGTCGTTCCGTCTGCAATCCCGAACATTTCAGGTTTTAAATACATCATAACATTTACCAGGAACAACAAGCCACCCCCAATGTAGCCCATTGCAAATCCCAGAGATGAAACATGATCTACTTTTTTTTCTGATGCGATACCGGGTAACAGTGAATCATAAAAAATGTTAGCACCGGAAAAACCGATGGCAGCAGCTACATACATAAACACAGCTATTTGCCATTGTCCCTCATGGACCATGTACAAGCCGCCGGTCATGATAACGCCAATAAAGGCAAAGGTGAATAAAAATTTCTTTTTAGCACTTCCCTTATCCGCAATAGCGCCTAGAAACGGTGCCAATAATGCAACAACCAAAGATGCAATTGAATTTGCAAATCCCAGACGTGCGGTTGTATCCACGCCGGAGACATTCGCACTCCAATAACTTGAAAAGAAAATGGGAAAAAATCCCGCCATTACGGTCGTAGCAAAGGCAGAATTTGCCCAGTCATACATAGCCCAGGACCAAATTGATTTCTTTTGATCTAACATAATTCCCTCCTTATATCAATTGACCCTTCTACGCCCATCAACTGATAGGCTTCGCAGGGCAGGCAATTGACAATTATAATTACCAATTTAAGCTGATGTGCTTCTTAGCTTCTTGATTTCCTGTGTACAAGCTTATTTGCTTTTTAAAATATATTCTTCCAGTGGAAGATAGGCTAATTTACCCTGACGATAACAACTTTCATACCAAATAATACGGTCGATCTGAAATACTTCCGGTTCTAACTTAACGTCATAATAAGATGACAAAAAATCTTCATGCACTTTATGTTTTATACGGCCAAGTGTAATATGCGGTGAAAATCGTTTACCCGTATCATCAAATCCCATAGCCAAATAACCTGTGTTCAATTCATCGGATAAGCGGTAAACCACACCCGGACTTCTCTGTAAACCGGCCCATAATATACGAGGATCACCTTCTTTGGGAAACTGTCCCAGTTCACTAATCTGAAGTTCAAAAGGTCCAATACCCTCTGCAATACGTTTGAATTCATGCCTAACTTTATCCATCAACCAATCCGGAGTCTCACCAAGAAATTTTAATGTTATATGTAAGAGCTCAGGGTTGGTCCATTTTATACCTTCCGAGACCGGTTCAAGTAATGTCTGTACCCGTTTTAAATGTTCTTTAACGGCATCCGGTAGCGGTATTGCAATAAAAGTTCTTTTATCTGCCATTTGATATCCCCTTTGAATTATTCGTCGTCAATTAGAGCCAATCGAACACGATTAAGGGCTGCGCGAGCCGCATATTCCTTGTTCTTTATTCGCCCTCTGTCGAAATTTATTTTTTGTATATGAATTCTTTCTTTGTAAGCAACGGCAAGATAGACCAAACCAAGCGGTTTTCCGGGCGAAGCGCCATCAGGACCTGCTATCCCACTGACCCCAATGGCGATATCCGCTCCGGTTTTATTTTTTAAGCCTTTTACCATGGCTTCCACAGTTTCTATACTTACTGCACCCTGTTCTTTAAGAATCTGGGGATCAACTCCCAGCAATTTGGTTTTTGCTTCATTGCTGTATACAATATAGCTTTCTTTAAAAACGGCAGAGGAACCGGACACATTAGTGATCATATCGGCAATAGATCCTCCCGTGCATGATTCTGCAACAGAGATGATCAAGTTTTTTTCTTTACATAAATTCACTACGATCTCCGCAATGGATTCACCTTCCAGGGAATAAACCGAATTGCCGAGTAAATCTTGTATTTTCTCTTGAGCTTTTTTTACTTTGAATTTATCACTAGCACCAAGTCGAATGGTGATCCCTTTTACCGAAGGATAATACCCGATACTCAAATCCCGTTCAATATCCGGCATCACGTCCATAATACGGTCAGCGATCTCAGATTCAGGCAATCCGAAAGTATTTATCTGTAATTCCGAAGTGATAACTTTTGAATATTTTGCCAATTCGGGCAGAATACTTTCCTTCATCATATTATGCATTTCATAGGGAACACCTGGCATCACAAAGAAGGTCTTTTCATTTTTTCTGAAGATCATTCCACTTGCAGTACCCATTTTATTAATAATACGTTCCGCATTATTGGGAATAAGAGCTTGCCCTTTATTTCTTTCCGAAAGTACTCTTCCCCGCTTTGCAAAAAATTCTTCCACCCATTTATATGCTTCTTCGGAGAATTCCAGGTTTCCGCCAAAATATGAAGTAATAACAGATTTTGTGCGGTCATCTTCTGTAGGACCGAGCCCCCCGGTAATAAATATATAATTCGTTCCCTTTGCAACTTGATCCAATGCTTCGATGATCGATTCTTTATCATCGGCAATAACGATATGCCTGATGACTTTTATGCCAATATTCTTTAATTCTTTGCTCATCCAGGTCGCATTTGTATTTACAGTATGGCCTGCTAGGAGCTCATCTCCAATATTGATGATTTCGGCAAGATGTTGATTGTTATTTTTCATTGTGCCTTGCGTAGAGACAAGGCAATGCCTTGTCTTTACATCATTAATTTATAAATAATTTCCACATTGTAAATGTTATCAGCCAACTCGGGATCGCAGCCAAAACATCATCTAACATTATCCCCGTAGCTCCGGGTATCTTCTCTGCTTTTCGGATCAGCCAGGGCTTCGAAATATCAAATACTCTGAACATCGCAAAAGCAATTAAAACGACCCAAATATTATCTTTGGGTAAGGCGATCAAAGTCAACCACATACCCGCAACTTCATCCATCACGAACCATTTCGGATCTTTAATATTTTTATGGCGGACTAGATCATATCCGGCAAGCAATCCGATAAGCAACAAAACAAAAAATATCTCAATATCCCAAATAAGCTTGATCTCAACAGAGGTAGCCAAAACATAGGCGATTGCTGCTGTCACAAGCGATGCGATTGTTCCGGGGAATAAAGGAAAATACCCGATCCCTAAAAAGGATCCGATCATCTTTGAGAACCAGCGGGATCTAATATCTGAATTTTGTTCTTCCATAATAGATATGTATTTCATTTAGTGTTTATGTAGAGACGCTTCGATATCCAAACAAGGAACTCCATGATATCCGAACAAGAAACATCGATATGTGATTTACGAAGTCTTTTTACTTCGAATATCGCCTGCCCTTCGAAACTTTAGTGTAGAAGGGTTAATCCTTGTTCATCATTCCTTATCTTCAAATATCATATATCGCCTGCCCTTCGCTGTGCCATGCCGAAGCCCGACCCTTCGAGGCTCAGGAAAACATACTTGTGTACTTGCGAATTCTCTTTTCAACTATTCAACGTTTCAACTATTCAACTTTGAAATTTCCTTACGAAATTTCAAATAATAATCAACACCCGTGTAAACAGTAAATACCATAATAATTATCATCGTGATCATAATCGTCGGACCGCTGACAAGATCTGCCAGG
>JAUVKP010000092.1 GCA_030596185.1 Fidelibacterota bacterium
TGTGGATCGGATCATGGAAGAATCACGGATCGCAAGGGAATCTTCGCTTATGGAAGAACTGTTAAAGGAAGTTGCACTGGACGGAAAGGCAGCCTATGGTCTTGATGAGGTGAAAAAGGCCCTGGATTATGGTGCGATCGAGACGCTTTTGGTTGCGGACGAGATGCTGAGACTTGAGCGCGAAAAAGGGAATATTGATTCACTGCTGATAGCTGTGGAACATGCACAGGGAAAGGTCGTGGTGTTCAGTACGGAGTTCGAGCCCGGGCAGAAACTGCATGCGCTTGGCGGAATTGCGGCGGTTTTGAGATATAAGATATAAAAGAGGTTTTTGTTTAGCGGTTTTTGACCTCGATTAAATCCGCCGTAGGCGGCACACCCCTCCATCAACGATATAAATATTTTCGCATTTAATGGGCTTTATGTAAAAAGTCGGATTATTGCCCGACTTTATACACAGAATCTATACTTTTTACACAGGATGTACTTTATACACAAAGCCTCTCCAGAATGATTGCATAATTGGACAAAAAAGGAGCAAACGGGATTAACATCTGCTCCATAAGTAATATTATTTATTAATTTATTCTTTATAACGAAATGCTAACATCGCTTGCAATTTTAATGTTGCTGTGCCAGAAGTTTAATTCTTCAAGTTTCTGTGTAACTTCATCGTATACATTTTCTTTTCCAGAAGGATCTCTAATTGTCAGGATAAGGCAGAAATCTTGACTTAAAGCGATCGAATCGACACTAGCCTTTCTTTCAATATGATCTCTGAACAGTCCTTTTAGATAAAGATACCACCGTTTATCCTCTGTTAGATAAGATAGCATATTACCTTCAGTCAGCTCGGATAGGTCTACAGCATATTTTTTAACAGGATAATATTTATCGCCGTATTGAATAAGCAAACGTTCCCTTAACGCAAAATCATCAGCTTGTCTCTTCATTTTCTTTTTGCTGTACAGTGAATCAAGAAACAGGTTTTTAGTTCCTTCTCTACCAACAGGGTTTAAGATATGTTGCTTACTTACATCCCTTTCTGTTTTCTCATCGTAAGATCCAAATTTTACATCAATATTAGATTGACAATACTCAACCCCTTGAGATGGGTCAAGGATGGGATCGTAAACTAATGTAGCAATAATTTGTCCTGTGAAAAAACCATCCTTTATTAGGCAAGTCGGCATTGGAAAATCCATAATGTCAATATACTCTCCTTTTGCCAGATTATCACGTAGAATGAGTGTTGCTTCGTGTGGAGCATTGTATATGATATCATTCACCACTTTTGGCATTCCAAATCCAAGTTCCTTTGTCCTCTCATTACTTGGAATGATTAAATCTTTCGAATATGATGCTGAATGAACGATTAAAGCCTTTAACAATATGGGATCAAATTCTTCATTAAGCTCTTGATAAATACCAGCAGCTAAGCTTGTCACCCTTGGGGTTGAAAAGCTTGTTCCAGCTGAACTTGATAAAGAACCATCTTTTGAAAAAGATTTAACACCCGTTATTGTATGACCATTACTATTTATGCCGGCATTTCCTCCATAATGAGAAATTTCTGGTTTAATAATATATTCTGGACCCGGGCCGATACGAGAAAAAGGAGATGGGTTATCAACTTCTGCAAAATCAAATTCACCTTTAGCGTGAGCAATTGAACCTACAACCAATGAACGAACAGAGTCAGCTCCCTCATGTATTCTTCCTTTTGTTTTGCCGGAAATAAAGTTCTCACAATTCCCCGCAGATTTGCATATAAGCACATTATAATTATCTTGCAGTGAATCCAATGCAATAGCAAAATCCGAAAATTTGTCATCGCTTACAGGAAGAACAATGCTTATTGATAAATTCCATATTTTGATTTTATCGTGATTTCCACTAATGACTTCTTTGATGTTTTCAATTAACTCATCTTCATCAATGCCTTCTTTTTCTGTGTCAGGAAAAACAGTCGCATCAAATAATTTTACACCATTATGCCCAACCCAATCTTTACCTTCACACACATCACCATACAAAGCAACACCAGCAACAAAAGTACCATGTGTAGGATTAATGCGGTCTTCTGGGTATACCGTCCATCGTTCGTTCGACAGCCATGGGGAAAGGTGTGGAATTGGTTCAATTCCATTATCCAGAATACCAATCGTTACATATTTTTTGTCTTTTTCAGGTTGCATAATATGGATCGGTTGTTCATCTTCCATCATATCAAGGGCAACTATGTACTTAGGCATTGGTTCAATAGAAAAAAGAGCTTCAAAAATTTCAGACTCTTTTAAATCATCAAGAATAGCTTTGTTAATATTTTTTAATTTATACACAGGAAATTGTTCAGAATAAATCGTCGTTTTAAACTCAATCCCTTTGCTTTCAATAATTCTTTCAAACAATCGTCGTATAGCAACATTCTGTTCATAGTTTTGAAACTCTACCAGTTTAACTTTGTAGTTTTGAGTTCCTTCATCTTCGAAGATGCTTGGTTTGTATTCTTCGAAACTTTCTAAACATGAAATAGCAAAATTATTTTTTTCGTAATCCTCCAATCGAGAAGAAAAAATTTTCATTTCATTAAGAGAATCTAAGCTCACGATCAATTCATCAGATCGCAACAAACCAATAACATTGCTTTTATTTTTAATTTGAAATAAGTCTGATATGTTACGACGTCGTGATTTTGCAGTCGATTTATCATCCATTTTAGCAACAAACATAAAAGGAATTATAGAATCATTAGCTTGTCGCTCTTCTATGGGATATTTAAAACTATCAAACTCTGCCGCTAATTGATTTGCACGTTTTTCTAATTCGTTGCCAGACAGCAGCCATTTTGGAGGTTCAGAGTTGAAACCCGGCTCAACTCTTTGATCATCAATTTCTCTTGGTGCAAAAAACTTAATTGGCAACTTTTCATTACTCATTGTTTATCTCTCCGAGGTTTGATTTTTTGAAACGGCTTGGATTTTTCTTAGAGGAATACCTAAACTTTCGTTAATTTCTCTGTGCGGCGCATTATTCCGTAAAAGGTAATTAATAAAATCATCTTCGCTATCTATGCTGTGATTTTGATGAAAATATATTTCTCGCAAGACATCACTACTGGTGACTAAATTTCTTTCGTAAATAATAGATTTTTTAATGGCATTATTGATAATTGTCTTAATGTCGGAATGGCTAAACCCTACGAAAGCATTTTCTATTTTTTCAGTCTTCTTGTTATTATTTAAAATGTCCTCTGAAGCATTTTCAAGAAAAATGTTTAACAGCTTACCAATTTCCTCTTTTTTGGGCTTTTCCAAAGTTATTACTTTAGAAAATCTCCTCCATATAGCCGGGTCAAGCAATTCATGGTGATTAGTAGCAGCAATTAGGATATTATTTTCATTCATCCCATCAATATTTTGAATTAGGCTGTTAACTACACGTTTTAATTCTCCCAACTCGTTTTTGTCATCCCTAAGTTTTGCAATAACGTCAAACTCATCAAGAAATAGAATGCATTCTCGTTTGGAAGCATAATCAAAAATTTTCCGAATATTTTTTGCAGTACTTCCTAACAATGATGAAACGAGCCCATCAAGCCTTGCAGTAACAAGTGGTAAGCCTGTTATGGATGATATATACTGCGCCACGGTTGTTTTTCCGCAGCCCGGTGGACCATAAAGTAATAATGAATTGGATATCTCTAATCCCGCTTTAAGCAAACTATCGCGCTGCTTATAATATTCAATAAATCCGGTTATTTCTTCTTCTACATACTTACTAAATACAATTTGAGAATCGATTATTTGTGGTGTTGAAATCTCAACAATATTCATGCGGCTTTCAGCATCGACTGGTTGCGTTGAAAAACCATCAAGGGAAGTCAATGTTCCTTTCTTTTTTGATAACACCGCCCGAATTTTTTTTGGTAACGCCACTTCGCCTTGTTTTTCAAGATTATCTGCCAAGATAGCAGAGTAATTTGATATCTTTTCTTTATCCCCGACAAGCCCACCTTCAATTATTTTCAATAATTCAGTATACAACCAACATCACTCCTGTAATTAGTACAATAACATGATTGCGACAATTTAATTGTAAAATTGTTAGAATTTCTACAATATCCGTTATCAAACTATGTACTAATGTTATTGTATATAGGAGTTTCGTTGTCAGTGGCTTTGTGTATAAAGTCGGATTATTGACCGACTTTCTACACAGACTCTTGACTTTCTACACAGAATTGCGACTTTATACACAAGTCATACTTAATACACAAAGCCCATTTAATGGATAAAGTGAATGATCTTCTATGCTCAGTGGTGTGGAAATGTGCCGCTTGCGGCGGTTGTGCCAGTTTTAGTTTAAGGTAGAACTATCAAACTTACGCAGCGATTTTACTACAGCCATACAAATACTAAAAAAGAACTATTTTACAAAACAAAACTTTTTTACAGCCATTTTATATACAAAAATAAGCATCTATAATCATAAAGTAAAAACAAGGAGTGCTTCACACCAATGCTTGACCTGCTAAAAATATCACTGACAGAAGCCCCGATAATCAAAAGAGGGGAATATTACTACTTCATACACCCAATATCCGACGGAGTGCCCATACTCAATCCTGAGTTGATAGGTGAAGTCTCTGACCACATCCTGGAAATTGCAGACACAAACGTGGATCGGATACTAACAGTGGAAGCAATGGGAATCCCGATCGCAACTGCGCTTTCGTTAAAAACGGGTATTCCGCTATCGATCGTTAGAAAGAGAAAGTACGAACTCGATGGTGAAGTAGAACTTTCACAGAGTACCGGATATTCCAATGGAGAATTGTATATCAATGGAATCGCGAAAGGCGACCGTGTGCTGATCGTGGATGATGTCATCAGCACCGGAGGGACACTTCATGCTCTTGTGAAAGGTTTGCAGGACATTGGTGCGATAATATGTGGCATATTTGTCGTGATCGAACGTGGGGACGGTTCATCCGGACTGGCGAAACTGGGCATTGACGTTACTGCGCTTGTCAAGATCGATGTGGACGCGAACGGAGTATCCATTATAGGTGATTCGGATGGCTAGTGGCATGTGTGGCGGCATAAATAGTGGCGAAGTATTTGATTTCCGGATAGACCATGTTATAGATATAATAACCAAAAGCGGCGCTGAAGTTGTTGGGCTTCAGTTCCCGGAAGGTTTTAAAAGGCGGTCGCCACAGATATCTTCTATGATAGAAGATGCGACCGGTGTCAGTACTATCATCTCGGGGAATCCCTGTTTTGGTGCTTGTGATCTTGATTCTGCCCTCATAGGTAGTGTGGATATCCTGTTCCATTTTGGCCATGCCGAACTTGATGATACCAAATTGAGT
>JAUVKP010000123.1 GCA_030596185.1 Fidelibacterota bacterium
ATTTTCTTCTAATTATTGGTTTCATGGTATCTCATTTGATATAATTATTTCTTTTCGAAGATACTATGTTTTTGTGAAACGGGCAAATAAAGTTTAAGGTTTAAAGTTTAAGGTTTAAAGTTTAAGGGTTAAGGGTTATACGATTGTCATCCTGAATGGAGTGCCGTGCCTGCCGTAGCTTCAGCGAAGGTTGGGAGGGATCTCAAACCGCACAATTTTGTTAAATGTCTGAGATTTCTCTATTCATTTTCAGCCAAATGACTGAAAATTCAATCGAAATGACAGTTGTATTACACTTACGTATTAGTTTCACACAAGGGGTTATATTTCTATTTTTATTTTTGATGATCACCACTTAATTCTTGTTTCTTGAATTGAGCTGATTACGGCATAGTGCATACTGCTTACAAAAGTATTTTGGAATACTATTCGCTATAGATTGTTAACAAAATAGTTGAAATATATCTCACACATTGTCTTTTTAGCCCCTATATTCGGCAGTTATCTGAAAGGGATACTGTGAGAAAAGATACTATACGAAATATTGCCATTATTGCCCATGTGGATCATGGTAAAACGACCCTCATTGATGGGATGCTAAAACAAAGCGGAACCTTCCGTTTAAATCAGGAAGTTGAAGCACGTATCATGGATTCAATGGATCTTGAACGTGAACGTGGAATTACGATTTCCGCAAAAAATACTGCTATACAACACGGCGACATAAAGATAAATATTGTTGATACACCAGGACATGCCGATTTTGGCGGCGAAGTTGAACGTAGCTTGAACATGATCGATGGTGTGCTCCTTCTGGTTGATGCATCTGAAGGTCCTTTACCCCAAACACGATTTGTATTAAAAAAAGCCTTAGAACGCTCCCTGCCCGTCATATTGGTGATCAATAAGATCGATCGTAAAGATAGTCGTATAGATAGCGTGGTCAATGCAGTATATGATCTATTCATTGATCTTGGCGCAAATGACGAACAACTTGATTTTCCTATTCTTTATACAAACGCCAAGGCCGGAATTGCTCATAAAGACTTATCTGACGGCTCTAAAGATCTTAACCCTCTTTTTGATACCATTATTGATTATATCTCCGGACCGGAAGCTGATGATGAAGCACCGGTATCTTTCTTGGTTACAAATTTGAGTTATGACAATTATGTCGGACAGATCGCTGTCGGTCGTTTACTAAACGGTGTTATCGAATTCAACAAACTCTATGCTCATTGCAAAGAAAACAGTATCAATACAAATATTAAATTTTCTGCTTTATATACTTTTAAGGGACTGAAGCGTATTCCTGTCGAAAAAGTTTTTGCAGGTGATATTATTGCCCTTGCGGGCATTGACAAGATCAATATCGGAGATTCAATATCAGAGAATGAGAATCCTGTAGCATTGCCACGGATCACAGTGGATGAACCTACGATCTCTATGGTGTTTTATGTGAACAACGGTCCTTTTGCCGGTACTGAAGGTAAATTCCTAACCTCACGTAATATCAAAGAACGCTTAGAGCGTGAAGTTCTCAGCAATGTCTCAGTTCAAGTTAAACCTACAGAACGAGCCGATGCATTTGAAGTCTGTGGTCGTGGTGAATTACAAATGGCAATTCTGATCGAGACGATGCGTCGTGAAGGATTTGAACTCTTGGTTTCAAAGCCACATGTTATTACACGTAATATAGAAGGCAAACTCCATGAACCTGTTGAACATGTACATGTTGAGGTTCCGGAAGAATTTGTTGGTGTTGTAACTGAAAAGCTTTCAAAACGTAAAGGCCGTATTCACAGTATGATCAATAACGGCATGGGTTATACTCATCTTGAATTTCGTGTACCTTCCAGAGGATTGATCGGTTTTAGAAGCCAGTTTTTGACCGATACCAAAGGAAGGGGTATTCTCAACAGTCTTTTCCACGGTTTCGCACCTTGGTTCGGGGATATTCCGCAGCGAAATACCGGTGCAATTATTGCAGATCGCCCGGGAAAAGTAACCGCTTATGCCAGTCTTGCTATGGAAGACCGCGGAACATTGATCATCTCAGTTGGAGAAAAAGTCTATGCGGGCATGGTTGTTGGAGAACGTAACTTACCTCAGGACTTGCGTGTCAATATCGTAAGAGAAAAAAAACTTACCAATATGCGTGCCTCAAGTTCTGATACGACTGTTACTCTTCATGCTCCCAGAATATTGACCTTGGACCAAGCTATTGAATTCATCTCAGAAGATGAGGTTGTTGAGATCACTCCGAAATCTGTCCGCTTACGGAAATTCTATCTTGATAGCCGCCTAGGTAAACAATAAAATTCAAATATATTTTGGGTGCACTAAACATATTATTCCTTTATATTAATCATTAGATGAAACGGATTTGTGCTTGGTGTCAGACATCTTTGGGAGAGGTCAGCTCTAATATTCATAGTGAACAGGCTATTACTCATGGCATTTGTGATATTTGCCTAAATAACCTTTTTGCAGATAGAGATATTGATTTTATTCCCTTTCTGAATTCACTTTCAGCTCCGGTAATACTCATTGACGATAACAATACCTATCTCTCTGCTAATTCAAAGGCTTTGGATGTTCTTGCTAAAGACCATCAGTTTCTTAAGCAAAAGAGAACCGGGGATGTGTTTACATGCGAAAATGCACATTTAGAGGGTGGTTGTGGTCACACAAATCGATGCGGCGGATGCCAAATGCTTCAATTGATCAATGATACGTATGAAGGAAAAGATAGTTTTGATCACGTGCCTGTAACCTTATTTCAAAAACATGGTGACGTGCGGCATAAGCTAGATCTTGAGTTAACTACTGAAAAAGTCAATGGTCTTGTATTGATGCGTATCGATAGTCACAAATAAAAAACAAATTTCTAACAATTATTCATAAGAATAATAAAAATCCATATCCCTGAATTCCCACTCATTATTGATCTTTTGTCTTAAAGTTGAAAAACCGTGCATTTCCATTATATGCCCGCTCTTTTCATCAACAACAAAAAAAACTTCATCAACGAACCAATCTATAAATTTGCTTTTCGGATTCATCTGAAGTACAATGCATCCTTCTCTTTCATATTCAGAATCCTTGATCATAAAAACTTTCATTTTAACAAGTCTCAATACTTCAGTGGCAAAAATATGAAACGTTACGGACTCGCCCTTTTTGAATTTATCAAGATAAGCTCTCAATGCCATTTGCTGATTCGGTGCAAACACAAGTGGCAATTTAAGTCGTCGGGTCACAATTTTTTCCTTACCATTATCTATTAATTTCAATTCTACTTTATCACCTTTTCGTTCAAGACTGGAAAACATTCCAATTTGAAAGAACTCTACTGAATTATAAAAAGGTTCATTGTTGACAAGGACAACCTTATCTTCAACGTACAATTCACCATCCATGGTGTAGTAGAAATGATCAATAAAAGTGCTATCACCCTTTTGTTCAATGGTATTCATATGAGTATAAACCGGTATATTTTCATCTCCCTCGGGATATATTTTTGCATGAAATATATCATTAGAGTATGCAGCGGAAAAAACAAATGTCAGTAAAATTAATATTATTTTATGTTGAGTAGCTTTTGTCATTTAATATTTCATTCTCAATGTTAGAATATTTATTATTATTGTCCAAGAATAGCTTCAACCACAGCATCATTTACAGCTCGGCGAGTTGGTGTAACCGATTTTTTATCCTGAGGGTAAACACGGTTTGTCAGCAATACGATGAAAATATCTTTTTCATGATCAATCCACGCACATGTTCCTGTGTATCCTGTGTGACCGATAGCTGTTTCAGCAAGTTTATCTCCTGCAGAGCTACGATAATTATTCATACCCCATGCGTATGCCCGCGTACCTGCCTGAAGGGTTATAAATGGCAGAATGGTTTCTTCTGATACATATGTTTTATTCTTATATTTTCCTTTGTCCAGCATCATCTGACAAAATTTAGCAATTTCCGGACCTGTTGAAAATAAACCGGCATTTCCTGAATAACCTTCTAATGAAGATGCTAGTGGGTCATGAACCTCACCTTGTCGAAGAATTTCCACACCAGTACTATCACCGATCGTTGGCATACAAAATTGTTTCATTTTTTCATTCGGAGAAAACACGGTTCTGTGCATATCCATTGGGTCTGTATAGATTTCTTTATAGAATTCCCACATTGGCATTCCGGTAGCAACTTCAACTACTCGCATCAATGTAATAAAATTAAGACAGCTGTATTTATAATCACCCAATTCACGAGTCATTTCAATATTCATAATTATATTCAATGTTTCTTGTGCTGATTTTCCGGCCTTAGCATAAGCCGGCATTCCGCTATTATGCATAAGTAGATTTTTGACCTTTATCACATCTTTGCCATGATTATTGAATTCGGGTAAATAATCAATCACCGCTTTTTCGGGATCGACCAATCCCGAGTCTATGCATTTCATTGCACACATACCGCTTGCAAATACTTTGGTCAATGAAGCCATATCAAACATGGAATTTAGTTCTACAAGTGTTGAATTTTCA
>JAUVKP010000179.1 GCA_030596185.1 Fidelibacterota bacterium
GATCATTTACCATTATACACCTGTGGGATTCTTGATTGCTCTTTATCTGCCGGGATACATGACTCGGCATACGTTAAAACCGGAAACCTTTTTGGCATTTCCATGAGCGTGATCATGCTTTTGGTAATGATATTTTCTTTATGGCCAAAACGAAAAAAATAACTGTTCTTCTCCTGCTCATTTTTACCTCTCTATCTGCTGGAGAGATACGCTCTAATGCTGTATATTTTAAAATGGAAAATCCCTATCTTTTAGAGATCTCTGAATTACTTGAAAAACACGATTATATTCTTGTAAGCGATTCTAGTATCGCTCTGTATAATGGAGAATTGTTCTATTATAGAGAAGATAACGATTCGATCAGATGTGAGATTCAACTGCAAAAAGGGCAGGAACCCTCCATTATATTAGATTCATTTATGACGGAACCTGAGCAAGCTAAAAACGTAAGAAGTTCCGTATATAAATTCTCAATTTGGATGTTGATTTTAAATGCCATAACGGCGATATTATTTTTTGTCAGATCAAGCTAAAAAAGGACCCGTATGAAACGATTATCTCGTACTTTGATTTTACTTACACTCATAGGCACTCTATTTGCGCAGGAGCTTGCTCCCAAGAATACTGTTTTAAAAAGTATCGTTCTTCCCGGATGGGGAGAATTGGCATATAAATCCAATTCGGCATATGTTTTTCTCGGGACCGAAGTGGCACTTTGGTTAGGATTTGCCGGATTACGTTACTCCGGCTATGTTCAAAATCAAGATATGATCTCCTACACACAATTACATGCAGGATTAGCAGATTATCCGAATGATGTTGAATTTTGGTCCGATCTTGGAAATTTCATGACTTATGAAGATCACGAAGAAGAGATGTTGGAAAATCGAACACCGGAAGATATCTGGAGCACAGATTACCAATGGGAATGGAATTCTGAGGCAAATTTAATTGAATATGAATCACTTTTTAGAAAAAAAGAATTGACCCTTCTTGGAAGCGAATTTGTGATCACAGGTATGATCGTTAACCGCATTGCATCAGTGATCAATGTAAGATATCTAAATAAAAAGAACATGCAGATCTCTGCCTTTGCAGGACCAATAAATGGAGGTGGTTACCTGCAGATCGGTTTAACTTTTTAATGAATAAAACAACACGCCACATACAAATCATTCTATCCATACTTGCTTTTTTCTCTGTATTTTTTATACGTGGCTTAAGCGGACAATTGATCGTATTAGGCGTATTTTTTCTCCTTAGCATATCTTCTTCCAATAGAAATGCTATCTTTAAAATGTTCTTTAAAATGTCTGTCTTACTGATATTTACCCTTTTTGTCCATTTGTTCTTTCGTTTTGGAGAAAGTGCTTATTGGGAAGCGTTTAGAACAACGGCTCTTTGGAATAAAGCACTATATTTTACGCTCAGGAACGGAAATATCCTGTTTATTATGAGCTATCTGGTACGAAGTGGCCCTCAACTTAATTTTGCTTCCATTACGACTTATCTTGAAGGAAAACAGCCGGCAAAATTTATTCAACCTCTCACTCTTGCTATGCGTTATGTAGGGCTGATACAAGATGAATTCCGTTCTTTGCAACAAGTTCATCGTATCATGGGTATTCAGAGACCTAAGCACCTCTTAGCGCAGGCACGCTATTATACCTCACTTATTATCCCTACCATTATTTCCTCTTTGGAACGCGCAGAGAATCTATCAATTGCGATGACAAGTCGGGGATACAATCAATTATGATGATTCGTACGATCTTACAAATAGAATATGACGGTACAGCCTACGCGGGATATCAACTACAACCTGATAACCCAAGTATACAGGGAGAGATTGAAAAAGCCCTGCTAAAACTATATAAAGAGGCTATACGAGTTCATGCAAGCGGCAGAACGGACTCGGGTGTACACGCAATCTACCAGATCGTACATTTCACTCCCCCGAAAGAACTCAAAAATCTTAACCTTAAAGCAGCTTTAAATACTCTACTACCTAAAGATATCAGAGTAATTAAAACGGCAAGAGGCAATGAAGATTTTCATGCCCGTTTTGATGCTCGTGAACGTCAATATCGATATATTATTAAAACTCGGAATACTGCTTTAGATCGTGATCGCGTTTGGCAGATCTATCAGGATCTTGATTTTGAATCAATGAATACTTGTGCTTCTATGTTTGTCGGGGAACATGATTTTACCTCTTTTTGTTCAGCTCAAGCGGAAGTTGATCATAAACGTTGTATTATTATTAAATCCTACTGGGAAAAAGACGGGTATAATTTGATCTATCATATTCATGGAAATCGTTTTTTACACTCCATGGTCCGCTCCCTTGTGGGAAGCATGGTGGAGGTTGGTAAAGGTAGATTATCAGTGGATGATCTGAAGAATATATTTGAGAGTAAAGACAGAAGTTCTGGAGCCGTAACGGCTCCTCCACAAGGATTGACCTTAATGTATGTAAAATACAAAGAAAAAATAAAATGGGAAGGAAATTAGGATGAAAAGGGGCTTGATCAGTATTATTGCGCTTATTCTTTGTATTGTGCTACTCATTGTATCACTTCAATTTTATCTTGATACACGCCGTCATCTTTTATTTGAATCAATCCAAACTGCTGATACAACTCACGTCTTACAACCCCAACAGCAAGATCGTATTATCATCAATGAAAATATCAGATCGGAACGTGAAACAGCAATTACCGAGACGATAGCAAGCTCATCCCCTGCTATTACTGGAATACATGTTACACGTATACAGCAATATAGTAATAATCCATTTTTTTCTGATCCATTTTTTTCACGCTTCTTTCCTAACAATACTTACAAAAAACGTATCCAAAGTCTTGGAAGCGGTGTTTTGATATCTTCAGATGGTTATATCGTGACTAATGCGCATGTGCTTGGCGACAATGCTGTTGAAGTCTATGCCACGCTAATGGGTGGTGCGCGTTATTCCGCCGAAATCATTGGAAAAGATGAATTAACAGATATCGCCTTACTTAAGATCGAAGCTGAGAACTTACCTTTTATTAAGATGGGGATAAGCGATCAGATCATTATCGGGGAATGGGTTATTGCTCTGGGAAATCCTTTTGGATTGTTTAATATCAGCAATAAACCTATTGTAACTGCAGGTATTATCAGCAGTATTCATATGGACTTCGGTGAGACTGAGAGTGGGCATGTCTATCAGGATATGATCCAAACCGATGCCAGTATTAACAGTGGTAATAGTGGTGGTGCTTTAGTTAATATGAGTGGTGAACTTATTGGCATTAATACATTTATTTTTAATGCTAATACAGGCTCTAGCGGATCAATTGGAATTGGTTTTGCGATTCCTATAAACCGTGTTAAGCAAATAGTAGAAGATCTAAAAACCAGCGGCGAGATCGCAAGAAATTGGGATTTTGGTATTTCAGGACAAGCATTATCTCAATCCATTATTGAATACTATAATCTAGAGACTGATCATGGCGTTATCATTATTGATATCAAAGAAGGAAAAGCCGGTGAA
>JAUVKP010000008.1 GCA_030596185.1 Fidelibacterota bacterium
TTATTTAGCTTTTTATATAATTTTGTGCTGTTTGCGGTAAGCAAAAAGTGACCGGTAAATTAACCTTCTCCATAACACTATGAATTACAACACTTTAAAACTCGATAGATTACTTGTTTGGGGTTTTAAGGTTTATCCTCAAATCAAACTGTCCGATTTATAGGGGGGAAGGTCACAGAATTTACTGTAAATTATTGAGATAACATTGTATCCTACCACCCGTCACAGATTACCGTTTACAAAAACTTCAAAAATCAACATTCCTTGTTCGATATTCGATATTCATGAACTCCCCTACTTAAAATGTCCTACATAGAAAAGAAGACGGAGCAATGCTCCGTCTCTACATAAGGTTTTATTTAACTATTCCGAATGTTATTCCACGGGAGTTTCAACCACCTCTTCGGGTGTTTGTTCGTCCACAACCGTGTTATCCGGTATGGGTAGTTCTACTTCTTCATATTCAGGTTCTTCCACTCGCAGTGTGGTGTATTTTTCCATACCAGTACCTGCAGGAATCATCCGTCCTATGATGATGTTTTCTTTTAAACCGCTGAGGTCATCGATCTTACCTGAAATTGCCGCATCCGTAAGAACACGGGTTGTTTCCTGGAAAGAAGCAGCAGAAAGGAAGCTCTCGGTGTTAAGAGAAGCACGAGTAATACCAAGTAGCAAGGGATCAAAAGTTGCAGGTTTTGCAGCTTTGAACTTTGCAGGCCGTTTTTCAGCAGCCTTATGTCTTGCATTGTCTTCTTTAACCATATCACGAGGATAAACATTATTTTCGATAAGAGAAGTATCACCTGCGTCGTTGATAGCAACCATATCAAATAGCTTATTGTTTTCGATCTGAACTTCTTGACGACCAATACGATCCCCTACTAGAAAACTAGTATCGCCGGGATCTTTAATCTCGACTTTTTGCAGCATCTGACGTACGATAACTTCGATATGTTTATCGTTGATACGTACACCCTGTAGACGGTAAACGTGTTGGATCTCATTAAGGAGATGCTTCTGCACTTCTTTCACACCACGGATCTTAAGTATTTTACGTGGAGGAATTGCACCGTCACACAAGGGTTCACCTGAGCGAATATAATCGCCTTCATGAACCAAAATGTGCTTCCCTTTAGGGATCTTATATGTATAAAGCTCACCGAGTTCGTTCGTTACACGGATTGTCTGAATACCATGCTGTAATTTATCGAAACGTACATTTCCATTGACCTCGGAAACCACAGCTTCGTTGCTTGGGTTTCTTGCTTCGAAGAGCTCGGATACTCGTGGAAGACCACCGGTAATATCGTTGCTTCGTGCACTTTCTTTAGAACGCTTGGCCAGGGTTTGTCCCTGAATGACCTTATCGCCTTCTTTGACGATAATTGATGAATTTTCAGGAAGCGCTATCGGTTTTCCAACCATTTCAGCATCATCACCAAAAATAGCGATACGAGCAGTTTTTTCACGATCTTTAGATGCAATGATCTGCCATTCCATATGTCCTGATGAATCGGTTACCTCATCATAAGTAACACCGGCGATCAGATCAAGAAATTTCACTGTGCCATTATAACGGGAAACAATGTGTTCGTTGTATGCATCCCAGTCGTATAAAATTGAATCCGGGCCCACCTGATCGTCATTTTTGACATGAACTTTTGCACCCTGAGGGATGGTATAAGTAATCAAATTACGGTTGTCATCATCAATAATTGAAACTTTACCATTACGGACCAGAACAATTTTTAGATCATTTTCTGAAATAAACAGGTTGTCAGAGAATTCAACCCGACCTTTAAAACGGGCGGTCTGGTGAGATTCCTGAATAATACGACTTGCAGTTCCACCAATATGGAAAGTACGCAGTGTTAACTGAGTTCCCGGTTCACCAATGGACTGTGCAGCCATAATACCAACTGCTTCACCTGTATTGACCAGTTTATCGGTCGCCAGATTTCGGCCATAGCATTTTGCACAAACACCGGTTTTAGCTTCACAGGTCAATACTGAACGGATATAAACAGATTCAACATTTGAATTAGATATCTTTTCAGCCAGGACTTCGTCAACGAATTCACCGACTTCGGCGATTACCTCATCAGTAAGCGGATCTATTACATCTTCCTGTAAAACTCGACCTACAATACGTTCTTTCAAGTATTCGATAATGTTCTCCCCTTCTTTCAAGGAAGCAACACGAATACCATTGATGGTATTACAATCAATCGAATTAATCACAACATCCTGAGCCACATCAACAAGGCGACGAGTTAAATAACCCGCATCAGCTGTTTTCAATGCCGTATCGGAAAGACCTTTACGGGCACCGTGAGTAGAGATGAAGTATTCAAGTACAGTCAGACCTTCTTTAAAGTTTGACGTAATGGGTGTTTCAATAATATCGCCACCACCACCGGCTACGTTTTTCTGCGGTTTATTCATCAAACCACGCATTCCGGCAAGCTGTTTGATCTGATCTTTAGAGCCACGAGCACCTGAATCGGTCATAATGAACAAGGGATTGAATCCTTCGTTATCTTCAACGAGTTTTTTGTTCATGGCAGCCTGTACGGAATCGGTGGTCTTTGACCAAGCATCAATAACTTTATTGTAACGTTCATTTTCAGTAATGACACCGCGTTTACGTTTGCCATTAATGTCATTTACAATATTTTGGGTTTTATCGATAATTTTGAATTTTTCTTCAGGAATGATAACGTCTGAAAGACCGATAGAAACACCGGAACGTGTCGCCATGGTGAATCCCAGATTCTTTAGATCATCGAGAAATTCAACGGTACGGTGAATGCCAACCACACGGTTTGATTCACTGATAACACTTTCAATACGTTTCTTTGTTATCAATTCATTATAATAAGGTAAACCTTTAGGGACGATGGAATTGAAAAGAATACGACCAACCGTAGTTGGGATCATTTTTCCATCAATAGCCAATCTTACTTTCGCGTGTAAGGTCACCCATTCGTTATCTAAAGCAAGAAGGGCTTCGTCATTACTATAATAAGTAGAGCCTTCACCGGGTTGATTTGATTTCGCACGGGTAATATAGTAGGACCCCAAAACCATATCCTGTGACGGAATAGAAATAGGATTACCATGTGCAGGATGTAGAATATTACTACTTGCGAGCATCAGCATCCGTGATTCGATCTGAGCTTCAAATGAAAGCGGTACGTGTACCGCCATCTGATCGCCGTCAAAGTCGGCGTTGAAAGCAGAACAGACCAGTGGATGGATGCGTAGAGCTTTTCCATCAATCAAGATGGGCTGAAATGCCTGAATACCTAAACGGTGAAGTGTAGGTGCACGGTTTAAAAGAACAGGGTGATCTTTGACAACATATTCCAGAAGGTTCATAACCTCAGGATCACGTTCTTCAACCATACCCTTTGCTACTTTAGCCGTTCCTGCAAGTCCACGAAGCAAAAGTTCATGGATCAAATGCGGTTTAAATAGCTCAGTTGCCATTTTCTTAGGAATACCACATTCATGCATATGCAATTCAGGTCCCACAACAATAACTGAACGAGCTGAATAATCAACACGCTTACCGAGCAAATTCTGACGGAAGCGTCCTTCTTTACCGTTCAACATATCTGAGAGGGATTTCAGCGGACGGCGTGTACCTGAACGGACAGCCGCACGTTTTCTACCGTTATCAAAGAGTGAGTCAACAGCTTCCTGAAGCATACGTTTTTCATTTCGTAATATAACTTCAGGGGCTTTAATGTCGATCAACTGTTTCAAACGATTATTTCGGATGATCACACGTCGGTATAGATCGTTCAAATCCGATGCGGCAAAACGTCCGCCTTCAAGCGGAACGAGAGGGCGCAATTCGGGAGGAATGACCGGGAGTACCTTCAGGATCATAAATTCCGGGCGATTGGTAGGTTCATCTTCATTGGTGGTGGTAAAAGACTTTAAGATCTTCAGGCGTTTAACAATATCGTCACGTTCAGAGATAGATTTTGTATTACGTAACTGAGTTTTAAGATCGCTGACAAGTTGAGGGACATCCAAGTCAACCAACAACTCATAAACAGCTTGTGCACCGGTTTTAGCAATAAAGAGATCTTCTTCATCAATGGGCTCTTCAGCTTCTTCACCGAAGGTGTAGAACAATTCGAAATAAGTGTCTTCGTCCAACAATTCCATATGTTTGACGGGACGAACTTTTCCATTTTCTTCAACTTCGGCTTTACCTGGTTGGATCACAACATATGATTCATAGTAAATGATCTGTTCCAATTCTTTAGCGGGGATACCCAGCACATTTGCCAGTTTTGAGGGAATAGATTTCAGGAACCAAATATGTACGACAGGAACGGCAAGGTTGATATGACCCATGCGTTCACGACGGACAGATTTGCGGGTGACTTCCACACCGCAACGGTCACAGACGATCCCTTTATAACGGATGCGCTTATATTTTCCACAGTGACATTCCCAGTCCTTGACCGGTCCAAAGATCTTTTCACAAAACAAACCGTCTTTTTCCGGTTTGTAGGAACGATAATTGATAGTCTCGGGCTTTAGAACTTCGCCACGGGATTTACTTAATATTGACTCCGGAGAGGAAAGACGAATCTGAATGGTCTGAAAGTCTTTTGTCGCCGGTTTCTGTTGTAATGTGCTCAATGCCAAATTAGCTCCTCCTATAGAAGGATATTATATCAAATCCATTTCAATACCCAGACCTTCAAGTTCTTTCAAGAGAACATTAAAAGATTCCGGGGTTCCGTATGCGGGCAGGTTTTCACCTTTCACGATCGCGTTATAAATACGCGTTCTACCGTCAACATCATCGGATTTGACTGTAAGAACTTCTTGAAGTGTATGTGCAGCACCGTAAGCTTCCAGAGCCCACACTTCCATTTCACCAAATCGCTGTCCACCAAACTGCGCTTTTCCGCCGAGAGGTTGCTGTGTGATAAGAGAGTAAGGTCCTGTTGACCGTGCATGCATTTTGTCTTCGATCATGTGTGCCAGTTTCATCATATAGATATATCCACAAGCGACAGGGTTATCGATCTGGCGGCCATTACGACCATCAAAAAGATTAATTTTGCCGTTTTCTGGAAGATTCGCTTGATTCATCAGATCAACAATCTCACTATAGTTTGCGCCGTCAAAGACAGGTGTTTCAAAATAAACGCCTAATTCTTTTGCGGCCCATCCCAACATGGTTTCATAAAGCTGACCTAAGTTCATACGCGAAGGTACGCCAAGCGGGTTCAATACGATATCTACCGGTGTACCATCTGGAAGGAAGGGCATATCTTCTTCGGGAACGATAATGGAGACGACACCTTTATTACCATGACGTCCGGCCATTTTATCACCCACGGAGATCTTCCGCTTACTTGCGATGTAAACCTTGGCAAGTTTAAGAACGCCCGGCTGCATATCGTCGCCGGCACGAACTTTGAACTGTTCATTTTGAATATCTTCGGTGATCTCATCGGCCATACTTTGAAAGTTATCAACCAGTTTCAATACCCGAGAATAGACTTCTTCATCTTCGATCCATGCATTATCGAGATCAACATCGTCGAAATCACATGTTTCAAAGAATTCCCAGTTCCATGTCTTGCGTTTTGTATGGACGATATTTCCGCCCTTATTGTAGATACCTGTACAGGCTTGATCCTCTAGAAGGTTCTGTAATTTATTTACGAACTTTTGACGCAATGTGAAAAGGCGATTACCCAACTCACGTGCTAGTTTTTCGATCTTATCCTTTTCGTCGCGACGGGATTCTTTACCCTTGCGTTCAAAAAGGCGAGTATCGATAACAACACCATTGGTGCTGGGGTCAGCACGACGGGAAGCATCTTTAACGTCACCGGCTTTTTCACCAAAAATGGCGCGCAGTAGTTTTTCTTCCGGTGTAGGATCTGTCTCTCCTTTCGGAGTGACTTTACCGATGATAATATCACCGTGAGTTACCGGAGCGCCGATACGGATCATACCGTTTGAGTCGATATTTTTGGTTGCTTCTTCCGAAACGTTAGGGATTTCTCGAGTTAGCTCTTCGCTGCCTCGTTTTGTGTCCCGAACTTCCAACTCTACTTCTTTCACATGAACTGAAGTAAAGACATCTTCTTTCACTAAGCGTTCATTTAATATAATAGCATCTTCGTAGTTGTAACCACGCCAAGGCATAAATGCTACCAGGACATTACGTCCTAGTGCCAATTCACCTTGATCAGTTGATGTACCGTCTGCAATGGGTTCACCGGCCTTGACCTTTTGACCCTTGCGTACGATAGGACGCTGATTGATGCTGGTATCTTGATTTGTTCTCTGGAACTTCTTTAGATTAAAGACTACACGGCCTTCATTCTCATCCAAAGAAACATCCGCATCGAAATCACCAAGCGGACGTAGAATGATCTTTCGTGCATCTACGTATTCGACCAATGCATCAATGGGCGACGTAACAACCGCTCGGCTATCACGCGCTGTATCTGATTCCATTCCCGTACCCACAAGCGGAGCTTTTGGTGTTAAGAGTGGAACTGATTGACGTTGCATATTTGAACCCATCAAAGCACGGTTTGCATCATCATGTTCTAAAAAAGGGATCAAGCTTGCAGCTGCAGACACCATTTGAATCGGGGATACATCCATATAATTTACATCATCGGGATGTGCCACAGGATAATCGGCCTGATGACGACAGCGAATACGATCACTTACAAATTGATTCTTATCATTTAATGGTGCATTTGCCTGTGCGATTATATTACGGTCTTCATCATCTGCCGACAAATATTCTATAGAGCCGGATACTTTTGTACCGTTCTTGTTATGCCCGACTTTCCGATAAGGAGTTTCAATAAATCCTAAACGGTTAATGACAGCATAATTTGCCAATGATGATATCAAACCAATATTGGGACCTTCAGGGGTCTCGATCGGACAGAGGCGTCCATAATGAGTATAATGCACATCTCGCACTTCAAAACCGGCGCGTTCACGTGTCAAACCACCTGGACCCAGAGCTGAAAGACGACGTTTATGGGTAAGTTCCGCAAGCGGATTAGTTTGATCCATAAACTGTGACATCTGTGAAGTACCAAAGAAGGTATTGATCACTGAAGTCAAAATACGACTATTGATCAGTTCCTGAGGGGTCAGGTTTTCTGCATTGTGAATATTCATCCGGTCTCTGATAGTACGTGACATACGTGTAAAAGCAAGTGAGAACTGGTTTGCCAGCTGTTCACCCACAGTTTTTACTCGTCTGTTACCCAGATGATCTATATCATCCGAAGCTTTTTCGCCACGGCGCATTGCGATCAACTGTTCCACGATCATTACGATATCTTCGGGAGTGATCACAGTATTATCAAGTGGGATGTTCAAATTGAACTTTTTGTTCATACGGTAACGGCCGACCTGTCCAAGGTCGTATTTCTTTGGTGAGAAGAAAAGCTTCTCAAAGAATTTCCGTGCCGTATCCACATTGGGCGGCTCACCGTTACGCAAGTTGCGATACAAGTAAATTAATGCATCTTCTGAGGTCGGCTCTCGGTCGTCCTCATCAGTGATTCCGACCTTATCGCGTTCACGACGAATAGAATTGGCAAGCAATTTGAAATCGACTTCGCGGCTAACGTCAACAACTTCAATATTCTTAACTTTAGCTTTTTTTAAATCACCGATTAATTGTGCGTCCAATTCGAACCATTTATCTTCAGCTGTTCCTGCATCAAGCAGAACCTCTCCACTCTTACTATTGATGACCGGAGTCACAACCATACGACCTTCAAGTTCGCCGCTAAGAGGAAGTGTTTCGAGAACGTTAAATTGCTGAAGGATATCATAGTCTGTACTAAAGCCGATGGCCCGAAGGAAAATACTGACAGGGAATTTTTTACGACGATCAATGGTTACATAGATCGCATCAAAAATATCAGTGGTCAGATCCACCCAGGATCCGCGCATCGGAATAATACGTGCATTATAAAGAACAGTGCCATTGGGATGGCGGGCATCATTAAAGAAAACACCCGGAGAACGCTGTAACTGAGAAACGATAATTCTTTCGGCACCATTAATGATAAAGGTACCGCGAGATGTCATGAAGGGAATATTACCAAAAAATACATCCTGTTCAACAGTATCGGCCAGTGCGGAATTATCTGAATCTTCTTCAGCTACCTTAAGCACTAATTTGGCTTTTAATGGGACAGAATAGGTAATACCGCGCTCGACACATTCCTGTTCTTCATAGCGTGGTTTTCCGACCGTATAATACTTGTACTCAAGTACAAATGTATCATGATTATCTTCGATCGGAAATATAGAACGAAACACACTTTCAAGTCCGAGATCCTGCCGCTTGTGTGGCCGAACCTTAGTTTGCAGAAAGTTTTCATATGAACTTAACTGCACATCTAGAAGGTCCGGGGTATCAAGAACATGCTTGATCCTGGAGAAAGATGTCCGTTTGATCTTTCTTTTTATACTAGCCAAGAGATATTCCTCCCTTGTAAATTTTATTAAAACAAAGAGAGCCATCGCTGTGGTGACGGCTCATTTTTGACTCTTTGAGCGTTACCTGTATTACCATTACTTGATTTCTACAGTAGCCCCGACTTCTTCAAGTTTTGTTTTAATTTCTTCTGCGCTGTCCTTCGGCAAAGCTTCTTTAACAGCTACAGGTGCACTTTCAACAAGGTCTTTAGCTTCTTTTAGGCCTAAACCTGTTAATTCGCGAACGACTTTAATGACATTGATTTTCTTTTCGCCAAAGCTTTTAAGCATGACATCAAATTCTGTTTGTTCTTCAGCGGCTGCTGCTGCAGGTGCTGCTGCGGCTGCCATTGCAACCGGTGCTGCTGCTGTAACACCAAATTTGTCTTCGATCTCTTTGATCAATTCTGAGATTTCCAGCATGTTTGCTGTTTCCAAGTATGTTAATACATCGGCTCTTTTCACGTCGGCCATTTTAATCCTCCTTTAAATTCTATTGAGGTGTGTTTTATGTTATTGTTTTGCTTCTTCTAATGATTTCAATACGCCAAGCATATCGCGCATTGGTGACTGCAAGCAGCCAAGTACCTTTTGCATTGGTGACTGTAAAGCACCAAGCAAAGTTGCCAAGAGAACATCTTTTGAAGGAAGTTCTGCAATGGCGTCAACTTTTTCTTTTCCACAAAGCTCGCCTTCAAAGATCAGTGCTTTTACATCCGGTTTTTTCAAGTCCTTCATCTTTTTCTTAAATTCTTTAAGGACCTTTGCCGGAGCAACGGGATCTTTACCGTAGACCAATGCGGTAGAACCGGTAAGAAATGCTTCTTTTTCTACATCATAACCGAGTTCTTTAAGTGCAAGCAGGATCAAGGTATTTTTAACAACCTGCATCTTGACATCTTTGTCAAATAATTCAGAGCGCAGTTCGTTTATCTGTGAAACTGTCAAACCAAGATAATCTGAAAAGTATACGGCACCAGCGCCTTTGATCTTTTCGGATATTTCCTGAACTCTTTCGATTTTATTCGGGGTTGGCATGAAAAAACCTCCTACGCTAATGCTGATTGTTTGTCAATTTTGATACCCGGACCCTGAGTCGAAGATATTGTCATCTTCTTAAGGTATGTACCCTTCAACGCCGTAGGTTTCAACTTCATGACCATACCCAGCATTCCCCTAACATTTTCTGTTAGTTGTTCTGCGGAAAAGGATGCTTTTCCAACAACAACGTGTAGAATACCGTACTTATCAACGCGGAATGAGATCTTACCTGCTTTTGCTTCCTTAACCGCTTGTTCAACGTCTTTGGTAACTGTTCCTGTTTTGGGGTTCGGCATTAAACCGCGAGTACCCAAAGCACGACCGAGTTTACCAACATGACGCATCACATCGGGAGTCGCAATACAAACATCAAAATCAAACCATCCGCCTTCGATTTTTGCTATATAATCTTCTAACCCGGCGTAATCAGCTCCAGCAGCTTCTGCTTCTTTAGCTTTATCACCTTGAGTTAGTACCAATACGCGAACTTTTTTGCCGGTACCATGCGGAAGGATAACCGTTCCGCGAATATTCTGATCGGCATACTTTGGATCAACACCGAGATTCAGTGTCAATTCAATGGATTCGTCGAATTTGGCATTTGCGGCTTTTTTAATCAATTCGATACCGTCGACCAATGCATATTCCTGCATTCTATCGAACAGTCCCTGATTTGCCGAATATCGCCTACTTTGATTCATTAATTCCTGCCTCCAGTTAACCTTCAACCTTTAGTCCCATGCTCCGGGCTGTTCCCGCGATCATTCGCATGGCCTGCTCAACGGTATGGGCGTTTAAATCTTTCATCTTCAACTTGGCAATTTCTTCAAGATCTTTAGAACTTACCGATCCAACTTTTTCTTTGTTGGGAATCGGAGATCCCTTTTCGATCTTAGCTGCTTTTTTGAGTAAAACGGCTGCGGGTGGTGTTTTCGTAATAAACGAAAATGACCGGTCTGCATATACCGTGATCACAACAGGAATGATCAAACCCATTTGATCTTGAGTTTTAGCATTATATGCTTTACAAAACTCCATGATGTTCACACCATGTTGTCCAAGAGCCGGGCCAACGGGGGGTGAAGGGTTTGCTTTACCTGCAGGAAGCTGTAATTTGATCAGTGCTTCTACTTTCTTTGCCATACTACTTTTACCTGTTTTTAGGTTTTATCGTTTTTATTTCTCTTTTTCCACCTGAAGATAATCCAGCTCAACCGGCGTAGAACGCCCGAAAATACTGACCATAACCTTCAGTTTGCGCTTTTCTTCGTTGACTTCTTCGACTATACCGGAGAAATCGACAAAAGGTCCGTCAACCACCTTGATAGGCTCACCTATATTGAAAGGTGTTGCCATGACTTCCCGGCCATCTTTCTTTTCG
>JAUVKP010000184.1 GCA_030596185.1 Fidelibacterota bacterium
TAAAACCCCATGATTAAAGTTTTCCTAAACCCCGAGCTAAAGCACGGGGTAATTCATTATTTTATGCGATTATTTATCTACAAAGCTTTCGTCCCGATGGGACTTACATTTCACGTCTCACGTCTTACGTCTTACGTTTCACGGTTTACGTCTTACGTCGTATCACAAACCAATCTCAGAACAAATATTAACGATATGTGATTTAAAAAGATCATGATACAAAACTTCGAATATCACATATCGGCCTGTCCTGTGAAGCTCGAAGAGCGAAGAAGGATGTTCCTTGTTCTGAGATCAATTTGGTTTACACTTAGTGCTTGGCGCATGGCACTTATTTGATTATGAAAAGAAAAAAGGGCCTCTGTTCAACCGCTCTGCGGTTGTTGTTATTTTTGGTGCGATATGCTATGATTGTTCGACCCCGCCGGGGTCTTTTTAATATCTGGATACCGAATTATAAATACTAAATCATTGTTTATTTCCAAACAAAACATTTGGTCCGCATCGCGACGACGCTTGTTCAATTGATATTTGACCCCGCTTCGTCAAGACTACCAGCCTTCGCCCCGAAGAATAGGGGCTATGGCATGGCACAGCGCAGGGCAGGCAAAGGACAATTGAACATTAGAACACCGAATATTCGAGCATTAGAATAATCGAAGTAAATTCAAATTCGATATTCACTTCAAATGTTCGAATGTTCACATGTTCATGATTCGTTATTCAAGGACCCCCATACCTTTACACTTCGTGTGGTACACGAATAAGGCAAAGGACAATTGACCCCGCTTCGTCAAGACTACCAGCCTTCGCCCCGAAGTATAGGGGCTATGGCATGACACGGCGCAGGGCAGGCAAAGGACAATTGAACATTAGAACACCGAATATTCGAGCATTAGAATAATCGAAGTGAATTCAAATTCGATATTCACTTCGATTGTTCGCCTGTCCTGTGAAGCTCGAAGAACGAAGAAGGATGTTCCTTGTCCTGAGATCGATCTGATTACCGCCCAGTGCTTACTGTTTCTTCAAACAACTTCCTTCCATTTTACATACCGACCTGTAAAGAAATCCGAAAGCCAGTATTCCCGCAACGATATTCGCGATAAATCCCGCCCAAAAAATACCATTAAGGGCAAAGAATTTCGATCCGATCCAAGCCAGCGGTACATAGAGCACCAGTAGGCGGATCATGGAAAAGACCATCGAAGAAAAAGGTTTGTTAAGACCGTTGAAACTGGCCATACTCAACATACCCAGTCCCTGGAACCCGTAACTGGATCCCACGATCAGGAAATAACTCGCGGCGATACCGATCACTTTGGCATCACTTGTAAATATAGATGCAATGGAATGCCGAAAGATCAGTAGCAGGACAAAAACCAGTGCGCCCCAGGCAAGGGAAAAGGCCCGGGCGTATTTTAAAGCAGTAAAGATCCGTCCGAATTTCTGTTTACTGACGTTCTGTCCGATGAAAATGATCAATACCGAGCCCAGTGCGCCAATAACCATCAGAGCGAACATTTCCACGCGCGATGCAACGCCGAAGGCTGCCACCGCTTCTTTTCCGTATGTCGATAAAAGTCGGGTAATGAAACCTATGGACAAGGGTGCTATCAGCATGGCCAGCG
The DNA here is from genome assembly GCA_030596185.1 of Fidelibacterota bacterium. Taxonomy (GTDB): domain Bacteria; phylum Fidelibacterota; class Fidelibacteria; order Fidelibacterales; family Fidelibacteraceae; genus M50B103. Next base: position 1,632 of record JAUVKP010000184.1, read on the forward strand.
CGGCAGGACCCGCTACATAAAGGACCTGTTTCCAAGTTTTTAAAACGTCTCGAACCTTACCCAATGCCAAGGTAAACAATTTTTCGCGTTTAATCAAAATAACCATGATAAACACAAAGCTAACACCACGTGCCAATACAGTCGCAAGCGCGGCGCCGCGGATACCCATGTGCGGAAAGGGGCCGATCCCAAAGATCAATAAGGGGTCAAGAATAATATTGATCACGGCGGAACTCAACATCAGCATGCCCGGCATAAAGGTATCCCCCGTCGCCCGGACAATATTGTTACCTATCATGGGAAAGACGACAAAGGGCACGCCGAAATACCAGATATGCATGTAGGAGACGACGTCATCAAAGGTCTCTCCACTTGCTCCAAGAACGGTAAAAAGCGGGCGGATCGTGAACTGACCAATGATCACAAAAATCAGCACGATCAGTAGTCCAAGAAACAAAGCCCGGCTGGCCATCATCTTAACGGATTCGCGGTCGGTAACCATGATGTTCCGAGAGATCAGAGACGAAGTCCCAATCCCAACCCCCTGAGACAAGCTGTTGATGAACATGATCACCGGGAAGCTGAAGGAAATGGCGGCCAGTTCGCCCACACCGAGACGGCCCAGAAAATAAGTGTCCGCCAAATTGAAAATTACCATGCCCATCATGCCGAAGATCATAGGTATGGCCATTGAAAACAATTGTTTTTTTATGTCACCTTCGGTCAGATCTTTATTCCGTTGTTTCATGATCCCTCATAATATGTATCGCCGCACTGGCGTTCGTTTGCATTTTATCCAGTAAGCGGAACGCCGTTTCGCGTTCATTTTCATCCAGTTCCTCTAAGAGGATCTTACTCCAGGAAATGAAGATGTCATGCAGATCATCTTGAATAATGTGTGTTTTGTTCGTAATAACAATGCGTTTTGCGCGCCGGTCCTTAGGATCAGTCTTGCGTTTAATGTAGCCGTTCTCTTCCAGTTTTTTCAATTGGGAAGTAAGGGACGATTTGTCCAAACGCACGTTGTTGAGCAATTCCATCTGGTCGATACCGTCGTGGCGGCAGATAAAATGTAGGGTAATGCCTTGTGCATGCCCGAGACCGATCTCCCCAAAGCGATACTGAAAATAGCTGTGTGCAGCCCGGGATAATCTCCCGATAACTCTACCAATAGACGGTTCATGATATTCGTGTGTGTGTTTCATATACCGAATATAATCATATTAGTTTGAATTCAAACTATTTATTTAATAATTGCCTTTTTTATATTAATTCTCTTAGTAATGAGTTTTTATCTTTAAATTAATCATATGAATACTCGGGGAACAAATTGAAAAACATTTTTAATATGTCGAAAAACTTAATTAATATTTTGGGGAGTCTGGCTGTCCTGATCATACTGGTCGGATTTTCAATAACTAAGAAGAAAAAGTACACGAGAAGAAAAAAATAGACGCCAAAGACCAGATCACTCCCAAAGGCTATTCTAAAACCTTGGCGATCATGATCGGTATTTTCATTCTGGTCTTTGTCGCTGCTTTGCTGGTGTTTTTGGTGTTTTAAGCAAATTCTTTTTAAGCCGTTTATTCTAAATATTAAAAATGCTCCCACCAGATACGTCGGGCGAACAGCTAAATCAAAAGCATATTATTCTTTTATTCATTTCAGCCTAAAAACAAAATGATAGTTCAAGTATTTCTTGTTAAGCTTGTCACAATAATATAATATCTACCCACACAGGTTTTTAGGGGATGAATATATATTATCCCAAAATTGAAAAAACAGTAAACGCCATACATCGTATGTAAGGTGTTATGCAAAACAAATAAAGGATAAATTTCATGAGCATAAAAGATCTAAAAGAATTAAA
>JAUVKP010000028.1 GCA_030596185.1 Fidelibacterota bacterium
TATTGATAATATAAGCTGGACGTCGTATACCGTTTCAACTGAACCCGTCATTCCGGAAAGCTTCAAGATTGGAAATGCATATCCCAATCCCTTTAATCCAAGATGTACATTGCCCTTGGAATTGACCTATGATACCTATACGGAAATCTCCTTGCTTGATATTCTTGGAAATGAAAAACAGCATATCTTTAGCGGCATGATGTCTGCGGGCGGGCATGAAATTGATATTGACGGTTCGGATCTTTCAACCGGGATCTCTTTCGTACTTGTTAAATATAATTCAGCTAATGTGATCAAAAAGATACTCTTAATAAAATAGAGCATAGTAACTTGAGTCAAGTTACTTGTAGTTATTAAATAAAGCATTGAAATAAGATAGAATAAAACGTAATTTTTACGATAAATATAATGTGAAAGGATGAAAATCATGCCCTCAGTGAACATTACTCTACCTGACGGAGCGGTCAAAGTATATGACCAGGGTGTTAGCCCGATGGATATAGCTTTATCCATTAGTGAAGGTTTAGCTCGCAATTGTGTTGTTGCCGAGGTCAACCACCGTCTGACAGATATGGCTTACAAAATTGAGGAAGATGCTGAAATTCGTCTGATCACCTGGAAAGATAGTGAAGCGCATGATGTCCTTTTACACAGTACTGCTCATGTGATGGCACAAGCGGTACAACGACTTTTTCCTGAAGTTAAGGTTACAATAGGACCTTCTATTGAAAATCGCTTTTATTACGATTTTGACACGGAAACACCTTTCACTGAAAATGATCTACTTAAGATCGAAGCTGAAATGAAGAAGATCATTAAAGAAAATCTTACTGTAAGTCGTAGTGAAATATCAAGAAATGAAGCTATCAAGCTTTTCGATAAAATGGGTGAAAGTTATAAAGTAGAGATCATCTCAGAAATTCCGGAAGATGAAATTCTAAGTTTATATTCTCAAGGCGATTTTACCGATCTTTGCCGTGGTCCGCATATTCCTTCTACCGGTAAGATCCCCGCATTTAAGCTTCTTAGCGTTGCGGGTGCCTACTGGCGCGGCGATGAAAAGAATAAAATGCTTTCCCGTGTCTATGGAACTGCATTTCCTTCAAAAAAAGAATTGAATGCATATCTCCAACTTCTTAAAGAAGCTAAGAAACGCGATCATCGTAAATTGGGTAAAGAACTGGATCTTTTTGAAATTTCCGATACGGTCGGTCAGGGACTATCCCTTTGGTTCCCCAAAGGTGCTACCATGCGTAAACTGATCGAAGATTACTGGCACAAAGAACATCGTGATCGCGATTATGATATAATCCAGACACCCCATATCGGTAAAGCTGAGTTGTGGGAAACGTCGGGTCATTTGAGTTTTTATAAAGAATCTATGTATCCGGTCATGAAAGTGGAGAACCAGGACTACTACCTGAAACCCATGAATTGTCCTTTCCATATAATGGTTTACAAACGCCATCAAACCTCATATCGCGATCTTCCTATTCGCTACGCGGAATTGGGAACAGTCTATCGCTATGAGCTTTCCGGTGTTTTGCACGGTTTAATGCGTGTACGCGGATTTACTCAGGATGATGCTCATATCTTCTGTACTCCCGAGCAGCTGAATGATGAAGTTGAAAAATTATTACAATTTTCATTCGATTTTTTGAAAGCCTTCGGTTTTGAAGAATACGAACTATACCTCTCCACCCAGCCGACCGAGAAATTCGTGGGTGAACCTGTTTTATGGGAAAAAGCTCAGGAATCTTTACGCAAATCCATGGAAAAAATGGATATTGATTATAAAGTAGATGAGGGTGGGGGAGCCTTTTACGGTCCTAAGATCGATATTAAGATCAAAGATGCTATTGGTCGCCTTTGGCAGTGTACCACCATCCAATTTGATTTTAATCTACCTGATCGTTTTGATATGACATATACGGGATCCGATGGTGAAGCACACCGTCCTTTTGTGATACATCGCGCCATTATGGGCTCTTTGGAGCGTTTTATCGGGGTATTGATCGAACATACGGCCGGGAAATTTCCGCTTTGGTATGCACCGGTACAATTAAAGCTTATACCGGTCTCTGAAAAATACAATGATTTTGCTAATAAGATAACAGCTAAATTCCGTGAGGCCGATTTACGTGTTGAAATGGATGGAAGAAATGAGCGGGTAGGCTATAAGATCCGTGAAGCTGAAACCCTAAAAATTCCTTATATGATCGTAATTGGTCAGCAGGAAGAAGAAAGTGGCATGTTTAAATTGCGGCATCAAGGTGGGGAAGAACTGGCACCGATGAATATTAAGACGATGATCGGGTTTTTAAATTCTGAAGTTGATAAACACTAATTAATGATATTAATTGAATCATAAAGGATGGTCACAGCCATCCTTTTTTATGTGCAAAATAACTTGACTCAAGTTTTTGAGATAATTCATGTGATCCACATCACAATTTGTATTAATAACTTGAGTCAAGCTATAATAAGGTAAAATAATGTTGACTATCGTGTGTATAATAGTGTATATTTCTTTTGTATTGGAGAAAAAAACATGTTAGAAAAACACACAAGAATCAATATAAGCTTACCGATATCTCTTGACGCGGATTTAAGTATGGTTGCAAAAGAACTAAATGCTAAAAAAAGTCATATTATTGCTCGTGCTTTAGACCTATACTTTGATGAGTTGGATACATATATAGCTGATAAACGATATCAAAATTATAAAAACGGTAAAGCTAAAGCCTATAATCTCTCTGATATTGAAGAGATATTTGGATAAGTTTTGTATTCTCTTAAATTCCTTAAAGAAGCAGTTACTGAATTAGAGCATATTGATCCGATATGGCAAAAAAGAATAATAAATAAAATAAAAATACTAGCTAAAGAACCCAAAGCGCTCGCAAATAATATCAAAAAACTCAAGGGTAAATATCATAATTATTACCGCTTGAGAATCGGGGAATATCGTGTGATATTTAGCATGGAAAAAAACGAGTTGATTATTCTTATTATCCGAATAGGTCATCGGCGAAAAATTTATTAAATGTGTAAGAACTCACAAAATTCAAAAAATCTCAAATAACGCTTGTATTTTAGGCACTTAGTTAGATATATTTGGCTCAAATTCCTTTGGTAAAAAGGAATTAAATTATTTATATTAACGTGTATAATTTCAAAGGAGTAATTATCGCACGTCCCATGAAACCGAATCCGAAGCAGAAAGAGGATACAGCAAGAGTTAACGAAGCCATCCGGGCCAAAGAGGTAAGACTTATCTCAGAGGATGGTGGATTAATAGGGATCGTAGACATACGAGAGGCGCTCGAGATAGCTGAGAAAAGAGATTTGGATGTGGTGGAAATTTCACCCAATGCCAATCCCCCCGTATGTAAGGTCATAGATTACGGTAAGTACAAGTACGAACAACAAAAGCGCGAGAAGATCAACAAGAAAAAACAGCACATCATTACCGTAAAAGAAGTTAGATTTCGCCCCCACACTGACACCCACGACATTGAAACCAAGGTTCGCAAGATCCGGGAGTTTGTGGAAGAAGGTGATAGGGTAAAGATATCAGTAATGTTCCGAGGCCGGGAAATGGCCCACCAGGAAATGGGACATGATACCTTGAACAAGGTGATCGCACTTCTTGAAGATGTTGCAAAGATCGATAAAGCCCCCAAACAAGAAGGGCGCTTTCTCACGGCTTATCTCGCCGCCAAAAAGTAAGGAGACATTCATGCCCAAGATGAAAACAAATCGTGGTGCAGCTAAAAGGTTCAAGGTAACCGGTTCTGGCAGAATTAAACGAAAAAAAGCCTACGCTAGTCATATTTTGACTAAGAAAAGCACAAAACGGATCCGCAAACTGCGTCAGCAGGCCGGGATTTCATCCGCAGATCGTAAACGCGTAAATGGAATGCTAGGTTTATAATCTAGCTGGCTTTAAGGAGAAAAAAACATGCCAAGAGCAAATAGTTCTGTACCAAGACATAGAAGACATCGCAAGATCATTAAACTTGCAAAAGGACAATTCGGCGCACGCCGCAAATTATTTAGAACTGCAAAAGAAGCTGTAGAACGCGGTTGGCTTTACGCCTATCGGGATCGTCGTCAGAAAAAACGCGATTTTCGTAGATTATGGATCACACGTATCAATGCTGCTGTTCGACAACATGGATTGAGTTATTCGCGCTTCATTCATTTATTGGATGAAAAGGGTGTGGAGATTAATCGTAAACAGCTGAGTGAAATGGCGATACATCAGCCTGAAGCATTTGCAAAGTTGGTCGAAACAGTAAAGAAATAATTCAGCTGACAAGATATTAACCATGCCCTTCCGGTAATTGCCGGAATGATGGGCGATAAATATGAAAAAAATTGCGATATGATCAAAGATACTATACTCGAAGTTCAGAAGCAGTTTAAAGAAGCACTTGCCAAAGTCCAAGAAGCTTTTGCCCTTGAAGAGATAAAAAATACTTTTCTTGGGAGGAAAGGTAAAGTAGCCGGTCTTTTCTCTATGATGGGAGAAGTCCCTGCAGAAGAGAGAAAAGATCTTGGTCAACTGCTCAATAAACTCAAGATAGAACTACAATCTGATTTTGATGCAAAAGTTTCAGAGTTTACTTCAAGTTCTTCAAAAAAAGAATGGGTTGACTATACCTTACCGGGTTATTCAATGCCCAAAGGATCAAGACACCCCTTAACCCAGGCAGTGGATGATATGTTATCTATCTTTCAGCGTTTGGGATTTGATATTGCCTACGGTCCGGAAGTCGAGACAGATTGGTTCAATTTTGAATCGCTGAATTTTCCTCCGAACCACCCTGCCCGAGATATGCAAGATACCTTTTATACCGAAGGTGGCGGCATTTTGAGAACACATACTTCACCGGTACAAACACGCTATATGTCCAAACATGAACCTCCTGTTCGAGTTGTGGCACCGGGACGCGTATTTCGTAACGAAGCGATATCCGCACGTTCATATTGCCTGTTTCACCAGATAGAAGGTCTGTACATAGATACCGATATTACATTTGCCGATCTTAAAGGCACCATTGAGCTATTCTGTCGTATGTATTACGGCAAAGATGTAAAGATCAAATTCCGTACCTCTTATTTCCCTTTTACCGAACCTTCAGCTGAGATCGATGTGTCCTGTTTCCTCTGTGGTGGAAAGGGATGCCGAGTTTGTAAGAACACCGGTTGGCTGGAGATCATGGGTTGTGGTATGGTAGATCCCAATGTCATGAAAGCAGTTAATTATGATCCTGAAAAATATACGGGATATGCTTTTGGACTGGGTGTGGAGCGTATGGTCATGATGCGTTTGGGGATCAATGATATCCGTACCTTGTTTGAAAATGATGTGGAATTTCTCAAACAGTTCTAAATTTGGAAGAAAAAAATGATCGTTTCAATAGATTGGTTAAAAGAATACATTGATATTGATATGCCGCTGGATGAACTGGCGGACAAGCTGACAATTGCCGGGCTGGAATGTGTTGTCAAAGAAGTTGGCAAGAGCATACCTCAAGGCGTAGTTGTTGGAAAAGTTCTGGAGAAAAAAGCCCATCCCAATGCTGATACATTATCAGTTTGTAAAGTTGATGTAGGCAGGGAAGAAGTTTTGAATATTGTTTGCGGAGCACCCAATGTTGATGCCGGTCAATTTGTACCCGTCGCTACAGTGGGTACTCAGTTAACACCTGATTTCAAGATCAAAAACGCAAAACTTCGCGGAGAACCATCAGAAGGCATGATCTGTGCTGAAGATGAACTTGGACTCGGTAATGACCATGCCGGTATTATTGTACTGGAAGGTGAGCACAAGCTCGGAACACCTTATGACGATTATTTTGCATCATCCAAAATATTAGATATTGATATTACCGCAAATCGTCCGGATGCGATGTCACATTGGGGTGTTGCCCGTGAGATCGCGGCAATTAGCGGTAAAATTTTTAAGAAAGCAGCTATTGATCTAGTTGAAAACGGCCCCGATATCAATGAACTTACTAAAGTTACAGTCGCTGCACCGGAAGGCTGTCCCCGATACACAGCTCGTGTTATTGAGGGAGTAAAAATTGGTCCTTCACCCCAATGGATGGTTGACAGATTGGAAGCAATAGGTTTACGTTCGATCAATAATGTGGTGGACGCATCTAATTATGTGCTAATGGAGACCGGACATCCCTTGCATGCATTTGATCTTGATAATTTAAAAGATCGCAGCATCAATGTTCGTTTTGCTGCGAAAAATGAAAAATTAGAGACCATTGATCATAAAGAACGAGAACTGAGTGAAGATATGCTCTTGATTTGTGACGGTACTTCAGCAATAGCGCTTGCCGGTATCATGGGTGGAACGGAATCGGAAGTTAGTGATTCGACGGTCAATGTCCTTATTGAAAGTGCCTATTTTACACCGGCTGTGATCCGTAAAGGATCAAAACAGCAACAAATATCGACAGATGCTTCAAAACGATTTGAACGCGGTACGGATCCCAATGAAACGCTTGTCTATGCGCAGGATCGTCTTGCTTCGCTTATTCTTGAGCTTGCCGGCGGTACATTGGCAAAAGGCATGATAGATATCTACCCGGAACCTATCACAGCAAAAACTGCCGAATTGCGTATTGAGCATGTTAAACGTGTTACAGGCATTGAAATATCAAAAGAAGAATGTAAAACTACTCTTGAACGACTAGAATTTGAGGTCATCAAAGACGAAAATAATACCCTGACTGTCACGATCCCGACTTTCCGTCCCGATGTGGAACGAGAGATCGATCTTGTGGAAGAGGTTTTACGGATCAATAATCTCGATAAGATTCCATCAATGAGCAGAATGACCATCTCTGTCGCTGAAGAATATGATAAATTCCATCCTTTTTTAACGGACATGAGGAATTTCTTTGTCGGATACGGCATGCATGAGGCAGTAAATAACTCTTTGGTCAATGAGGCGGTCGCAACTTCGGGGATCTGGGGATATACACCCCTAAAGATATTAAATCCGCTATCGGTCGAAATGAACATGCTTCGTACGGACATGATCCAGCCACTTTTAAGCTCTTTGCGTTTAAATGCTTTAAAAAAACGCAATAATATTCGCTTGTTCGAACTCGCGAACGTTATTGAAAGAAATGATTACACCGATACACATGCAATAGAGCATTATAATCTTGGTGTTCTTTTTTCGGCACCTGTTTTTGGACTTAACTGGACAGGCGAAGATAAAGCTGCCGATATTTTTTACATGAAAGGTATCCTTGAGCATCTTCTTGGAAGTTTAAATTTTAATTATAAGCTCAAAGAGAATACTAATCGAGATGAATTTGAAATATTATATGATATAGTTGTTAAAAAAGCCGTTGTCGGAAAGATCGGTCAATACAAGATGGAACAATTTGAGAAATTGCAATTGCAGTATCCCCTTGTTGTTATGGAATTACAGGTAGGGAAGTTGTTTAATTGGCACAATGTCAAAAAACAATATGACCCGATCCCGCAATTTCCTTCGATCTTTCGTGATATGTCTTTGGTCATGGATAAAACATCCAAAGCAGCCGGCATTTTTAATGAGATAAAACAAAACGGAGGCAAATATCTCGTTGACCTTGTGCTATATGATGTGTACATTGATGATGAGAAACTTGGTAAAGATAAAAAGGCATTGTCTCTTCGCTTGGAATTCAGAAGCGATGAAAAAACTTTGAAAGATGAAGTCGTTGACAATGTGATGAATAAGTTATTTGAACGGTTAAAGAATCAATATGGAGCTCAGTTAAGGTAATGGATATCAGCTCTTTTGAACTTTTAGAAAAAAAAATACACCAAACCCTCGATGTTCTTTCTAAACAGCAGGGAACTACCGGTAATGATACATCTGCGTTAAGCAAAAGTCAGGTGGACCGAATTACCGAGAAGTTGGCGCAAATATCGGAGTGGATCGACCATGCAGAAGTATGACCTCGACCCCAATACCGTGGAACTGGAATTTCCGGAGGATAAGCCCTTAAAGGTCACTATTTATGGCCAGGAGTTTCCCCTCAAAGGAAAAGACCCGGAATTCATTCATAAAGTCGCTGGCTATGTGAATGAAAAGATGATGGAAGTCGGAGCGAATATGCCCGGGTCGACTGCTATCGATAAAGTTGCCATTATTGCCGCTTTGAACATTGCTGGTGAATTATTTCAATTGAAGCAAGAAAACCAATCCATTGAGGAATACATTCAGAGCCATTCTGAATCATTGATCAAATGTATCGATGATCATCTCAATATTACCTAATTGCTCCGTTTTAAAAAAGGAGTAAACATGAATGTCGGCATCATTATTATTGTTGGTGTAATATCAGCATTTTTAGCTGCGTTTATTGTTTTCATTACCTATCGATCCCGATTTGGTAGTATGAAAAACTATAAATTTGACATGCTTGAAAGCGCACGTAAAGAAGGTGAAACACTAA